>CAIPID010000360.1 GCA_903865015.1 uncultured beta proteobacterium
AAGGAAAAACATCTTTACAGCTAGAAATCCTCGGTTGCTGGTTTCAAATTCAGAATGGCATGGCTTTTCATGATGTTCACACCCATGGCAATTGCTCTTGGTCAGGCGTTTACTACGTACAGATCGATAGCTCTGAACAGCGCATCCTCCATCCTGAAATGGGAGAACTCAACGGCGTCACACGCTTTTACGGGCCCTACAGTCAGTGGCTTGGCGGGGCCTATATGGACGTTGGTAATGCGTATCTACAAAAGAACACTATTGACGTAGAGCCTGAGGAGGGTAAGTTAGTGCTGTTTCCCTCCTATCTGCCGCACAAAGCGATGCCTTACGAAGGTGAGGCCGATCGAATTATTGTGTCATTTAATGCGCAAATTCATGCTGCACAAAGTGATCAGATTTTTGACTTTGGTGCGCGATAAACCACTATTGATGTTTTTGAGCTTTCCCAATCGGTATCGATGGGGATACTCAACTCCGTGCGTTACTGCACAGTAGCTAAAATCTTTTTGCTGTAGCGTACGAAAGCAGCTTGATCGCTGCTCATCTGGTAGCAATGCTTGGTGAGCAGTTTGAGGAATCACTTAAGGGAGGTTCAACGATAAAATAGTCGAAATTCCCGGATCAAGCCGCTATTTATGCATAATCAACACAACGCACTATCCGTCAGACTCGCGTTTCTCATGGCGGTTTCCTGCGGACTGATTGTGGCAAATATTTATTATGCGCAACCGCTGATCGGTCCTATCAGCGACTCCTTAGGTCTTTCTCCAAAAGCGTCTGGCTTAATTGTCACGATGAGTCAGATCGGCTACGGACTCGGTCTACTACTTGTTGTGCCACTCGGCGATCTGTTTGAAAACAAAAAACTCGTACTTTTTAGTATCGGACTTTGCACGGTCGCCTTGCTAAGTGCCGCGACAGCCAACTCTGTCGCCCCATTTCTGATTGCAGCGTTATTTATCGGACTAGGTTCCGTCGCAGTGCAAATGCTGATTCCCTTAGCAACACATCTGGCACCACCCGAGCAAGCTGGGCGCATCATTGGCTATCTGCTTGGAGGATTGATGTTGGGCATCATGCTCGCCAGACCCGTTTCAGGTTTTGTGACGCAATTAGGCTCCTGGCATACGATTTTTTATCTCTCTGCCGCCTGCATGGTTGTACTGTTTGTTTTGTTATACCGCGCGCTGCCTATTCGCAGACCTGAATCGACACTTAGTTATGGCGCGCTGATCCACTCCATGCTGAACATGATAGTCACGGTCCCAGTGTTACGTAGGCGCGCGCTTTACCATGCATGTCTTTTCGGTAGTTTTAGTCTTTTTTGGACTACGATCCCGCTGTTGCTCGCGGGTCCGCTTTTTAACCTGGACCAGGCGGAGATCGCCTTATTTGCCCTGGCTGGCGTAGCAGGAGCCGTCGCGGGTCCCATCGCAGGCCGCATCGCGGACAAAGGCTGGATCCACCCTGCGACAGGTCTGGCTATGACGGCTGTGGCCCTTGCGTTTCTCTTGACGCAATTTGTGCACACGGGCTCGCGTGCAGAACTCGGACTACTGACATTTGTTGCAATCCTGCTCGATTTTGGCGTATCAACCAATCTGACTTTAGGTCAGCGCGCCATCTTTCAGCTCAGCCCTGAGTTTCGCAGTCGCCTGAACGGCATGTATATGTCGAC
>CAIPID010000361.1 GCA_903865015.1 uncultured beta proteobacterium
GGCACGTAGCCTACGCGTTTGCGCCAGGCACGCTCATTGGACTCAACAAGGTTTACCCCATCGACCGATATGGTTCCACTTGCAGGAGGATATAAACCTAAAATCACATCGGCCAAGGTTGTTTTGCCTGAACCGGTACGACCCACTAAACCGATACTCTGGTTTTGGGGGATGGTCAGTGAGACTTGATTTAAAGCCGGTCTATTTGCAGTCGGATATTGAAAAGTCAGATTCTCGAGAACAATTTCTTTTTTAAATGCAAGAGGCTGATCGTGTTCTATCAAGTCATGTCGTGTGCTGTTTCGAACCACCGCCAGATCAGCCTCAAGTGACTCAACGGCTCGCGTGTGATATTTGATCGTGATGGCCGCAGCAAAAAACTGCTGAAATATAGGGACGAGCCGATTGCCTGCCAATGCATACAGCGCGAGAGAGGGGATCGCAGCAGTCCCTTGACCTTTCAATACAAATGCCAGTGTGACAGCGACAATACCTGCGTAGGCAAACACCTCAATTACATATCGAGGTAAGGCTGATGCGAGTTGGTTAGATGCCTGAGTTTCTGTGAGGACAGAAAATGAATTCTTAAACTCAGTCGTTGAGGCGGACTCACGGCCCAGCACGCGCAACTCTTTGACGCCGTGCAAGCCCTCTAGTGTCGTGCGACCAACGGTCAGACTCGCCTCAATCATTTTTGCACCGAGCCGCACTTGCCTGGCGCGTATCAAGCGATAGACAAACATGTAACCACAACCAAGGACGAGTACCGTACCGAGTGCCACGGTCGGATCGACCACAATAATCAAACTGATTAGTACCAGGCCACTTAAACCTTTAGAAACGACACCTAATAGTGAGGCTAAAAAGCCCCCTAGTGCGGACTCGACATCGCCGCCAATCACTCTGCTGAGCGAAGTGGTATCTCTCTGTACATGAAATGAATAAGGCAGATAAAGATAGCCAGTGAATAATTCTGACGAAAGCTCTTTGCGGGCAAGCGCCAAATAATGTGTCTGGATCCATAGATTGGCAGCAGTCACCATATTGCCTATTGCCAACACAACTACTGTGAGCACACCAGCGCCAATGACGGCGCCTTGTTGTGTCTGGATATTTAATAATTTAAGTGCCTGATCAAGCCACTGATATTTGGACAAAATACTTGGGTCCATCACAATCGCCATAAAAGGCAATATGGAGGCAACGCTTGCTGTCTCAAATATAGCTGCGATCAAACTGACAAAGATTACAAATGGCAAACCCCTCTTGCTGGACTGAGGCAAGATTTTGTAGAGTTGCTTAAAAGGTAAAACTACACCTGAAACAATATTCACTATTTACCTAAATGGTCGCATTAATAACCGACAAAAGCTGGTCACTTATGCACTGTGTTTTAAAAAGTCTTGATAAGCAATACTCAAGCCTTCTTCGATATCAACTTTTGCATCCCAGCCAAGTGTTTTAAGCAACGCGCTATTCATCAGCTTGCGTGGCGCACCATCAGGCTTGGTCGAGTCAAAATCTATCTGTCCGGTATAGCCAACAACTTTGCCTACCGTCTGCGCTAACTGCGCAATCGTGATGTCAGAGCCATAACCCACATTGATATGACTTTGCATAGGTGACGTGTGCTCGTCATATTTATCTTTGGATAAATTCATGACGTATACACTCGCGGACGCCATATCATCGACAAACAAAAATTCACGATAAGGTTTACCTGAGCCCCAGATAGTGACCGTTGGTGTTTTATTGACCTTTGATTCGTGAAACCTACGGATCAGCGCAGGAATCACGTGGGAATTTTCGGGGTGGTAGTTATCCCCTGGGCCATACAGGTTTGTCGGCATGACAGAGCGATAATCCACGCCATGCTCTGCACCATACTGACGGTTATAGCTTTCGCAAATCTTGATGCCGGCAATCTTGGCAACAGCGTAGGGCTCGTTTGTGGGCTCTAAGAATCCCGTCAGCAAGGCATTTTCTGACATCGGCTGTGGAGCAAGCTTTGGATAGATGCAGCTACTGCCTAAAAACAATAGTTTTTTGACACCATTGCGAAAGGCCGCATCAATCACATTGGCCTGCACCATCAGATTGTCATAAATGAA
>CAIPID010000362.1 GCA_903865015.1 uncultured beta proteobacterium
CTTGGAATTAAACAGGTTCATATGGGCGTAGAAAATAAAGCGATTGCACTGGATGAAGTTTTAAAAACCCTGGGACTAAGCGCTAAAGATTGTGCCGTTATGGGCGACGATTGGCCAGACCTTGCCATGATGAAGCATGCAGGCTTTCGAGTTTGTCCAGCGCAAGCCCATGAAGCGGTCAAAGAGTTTGCACACTATGTGACCTCTCATGCTGGTGGTAACGGTGCTGTACGCGAAACCTGCGACCTGATTCTCAAAGCACAAAATCGCTACGAAGAACTTCTGAACAAGGCTCGTCAGTAAGTAATGGCTTTAAATTCTCAACAAATTAAAGTAGGTGTTTTACGCGCATTGCTAGGCTTAACGCCTTTGCTCTTAATGGGCTTTTTGACACTCGTCACTTTTTATTTGGTTGAAAAAAACACCCCCCAAGAAAAATCTGCTGTAGAGCGTGTGCGCCTTCATGAGCCTGACTACACCATTAAAGATGGCACACTTTCGGCACTCAATGAACAAGGCGGCACTAAATATCGCGTCATCGGAAAAAAACTCACTCACTACGATGATGATGCTTCGATCGATATTTTGACGCCACGCATGCGCCTCTTTCAGACCGATAAAGCACCAGTCACCGTCAAAGCAGACACTGGGCATCTCGATGGCGATCTCACCATCATGGACTTATATGACAACGCTGAAATTTTCCGTCCCGCACAAGCAGCCACGGAAACTCAGCCAGCCAGCCTGAGAATGCTTGCCTCTTCCAGCTATTTCAAAGTCTTTATTAACGATGACATTATTGAAACGGATAGGCCCGTTACCTTAGAGCAAGGGATGTCCATCATGAACTCCACTGCAGGGGGCACTTTCAATAATGTGGATCAAAGTATGAAGCTTTCTGGACAGGTCAAAGGTCGTATCGAACGCGCCCCAAAGGGAGCTCAATAGAAAGCTTACGCGTTTGACCATCTTGACACTACTTTGGGTCTCTCTTGCCAACCTAGCTCATGCTGAAAAAGCCGACCAAGATAAACCCATCATTCTTGAGGCAGAAAAAGTTTCTGGGAACGACACGTCTCAAGTCTACGATCTGAATGGTGAGGTCTTGTTAATTAAAGGCAGCATCATCGTCACAGGTGACGATGGCCATATCCAAATTGATCCAGAGGGTTATGAATTCATAGACGTTAAAGGAACCCCTGAAGCGGTTGCCACCTTCAGACAACGTCGCGAAGGGATCGCCAATGAGTTCATGCAAGGAATTGGAGCACATGCTACCTATGATGCGAAAACAGAAATTCTGACACTCACGGGTGACGCTAGCCTCAAGCGCCTACTCAATATGCAAATGCTCGACAAATTGTATGGCTGGAAAATTGAGTACGATGATGTAAAGCAGTACTATCGAGTTTTCCCTCCAAAAGATGCAAAACCAGATGATCTGCCCATGGCGAGAGCAGTCATTACACCAAGACGAAAAGCCCTAGTAGAGAAATGACAGCGGATTTAGCTCAAACAAACAATCCCCCCACCCTTTCTGCACACCATCTGCAAAAACGCTATGGTTCGAGAACTGTGGTGCGCGACGTATCCGTACAAGTTCGCTGTGGCGAAGTAGTGGGTTTGCTGGGTCCTAACGGTGCTGGTAAAACCACATCGTTCTACATGATTGTGGGCCTGGTGCCCTTAGATGGTGGCAATATTATTTTGGATGGCACCGATATCACCCACCTCCCTATTCATGAGCGTGCGCGAATGGGTTTGTCCTATCTCCCTCAAGAAGCCTCTGTATTTCGCAAACTCAATGTTGCAGAAAATATCCAAGCCGTACTTGAGCTACAGGTTCAAGGCGGCAAGCCCTTAAGTAAGGCCGATATTGCCAAGCGCCTTGATGAGCTCTTGGGTGAACTTCAAATTAGTCACCTACGCGACAACCCTGCCCTTTCCTTATCAGGTGGTGAGCGTCGACGCGTAGAGATCGCTAGGGCGCTAGCCTCTTCCCCAAAATTTATTTTGTTAGATGAGCCCTTTGCCGGTGTTGACCCTATTGCGGTTGGGGAAATTCAACGGATCGTCCGCTTCCTGAGAGACCGTCAAATTGGCGTCCTCATTACCGACCATAACGTTCGAGAAACCCTGGGTATCTGTGACCACGCTTACATCATCAGCGAAGGAAGCGTGCTGGCAGAAGGCAAACCCGATCAAATTATTCAGAATGACGCCGTACGCCGAGTC
>CAIPID010000363.1 GCA_903865015.1 uncultured beta proteobacterium
CTTTCGCGTGTGCCTCAAGGCGTTTCACACATTGTAAAAAATGGTGCTGAGCATATGGAATACAAATCAAGTTATGTCAGGGAGGGGCAGATGATTCAAGTTTCTAGATCTCTACGCTCTCAACAAGCCGGGCGTGTCTGCCAGCCTGAAAGTATGGACGAATACGAAAAAATGCATCGAGTCATTCGTCGCGATATTTTGAGTCAGATTTTTTATGAGTAATTCGCGTATTCAGCCAATTTCCTTTTCGGCTTTTTCTATGAGATGCTCAGAAACACCTAACTTAATCAAGGCTGCGATCAGCTTTGCTTGCGATCGATCTTTATACACAGCCTCATCACGCCTGAGGCCTTCGCTCAGATAAAGTTTTAGCAATGCCTGGTAGCCTGAAAAACCTCGTTGAGGCGCAATGGTTTTCATGGAGTCGACAACATCGACTGGGATTCTCAGGGTAATCGACGTCATCGGACGATCTTTTGTAAGCCGAGACTTTAAACGTTCATTGAGCATATATTCTCTCTTCGTTCAACTCTGCTTTCCGAGCAGAAATTATTCGTATGCTCTCGCCATCAATTTCTACATGCACCACAAATAATAATTTGCCGTCAGAATCAAAGCCGATTACAGCCTCTCGAGTTTCAGTATTTCTGGTAGCGTCAGTAAAAACAAAATACGGATCAGAAAAAACCGTTGTTGCTTGAACAAAACTGACACCGTGTTTACGTAAATTAGATTGAGCTTTGCTGCGAGTCCATATGAAATTCGTTCCGTCACTTTTATAGTGAACGTCAGTTATTGAGAGTACATTCAACGTATTTACCTTGTCAATACAAAATACAACTAACAAGACGAAATAATGACGCCAAATTTAACAAATTGATATTCGGAAATAGGATGTATAAGTCTCGATTTTTAAATGCGGATCCTATGACTAAGATCCTCGCAAATTAGAGCGATACTGTAGGTATACACAATCATTTATCGAGACCGCATCATGTCTAGCCAAAGCACCGCAGCACCCTCCTCGAGCCGCATGCCAACCATCTTTGTGCCGCACGGCGCAGGTCCCTGTTTTTTTATGGACTGGAGTCCGCGCGATGCATGGACAAAAATGGGAGAGTATCTGCAAGGTATTGCTGCAACCTTGCCCAAGCAGCCCAAAGCGATCCTGATGGTTTCTGCACACTGGCTAGAATCTGGATTTGTTGCCACGGGAGGCGCGCAGCCTGGGATGATTTTTGATTACAGTGGCTTTCCTCCTCATACTTATGAATTGAACTATCCAGCGCCTGGTGCACCAGCACTTGCTTCTGAAATTTCAGCCCTTATTGAAAAAGCAACATTGACAGGCGGCGTCAGTACCCAGCGTGGCTTTGATCACGGGATGTTTATCCCTCTGATGATGATGTTCCCTGAGGCGAACATTCCAGTGGTGCAGTTATCACTTCGGAATGATCTGGATCCTCAAGCGCATCTTGATGCCGGGCGCGCGCTTGAATCACTTCGCGATCAGGATGTTTTGATTGTGGGCAGCGGTATGAGTTATCACAACATGCGTGGCTATGGGAATCCGGCCTCGAACGCACCAGCAACAGAATTTGATTCATGGCTTGCGCAGACTATTGCTCTACCCGCTGCGCAGCGCTACGAAGAGCTATCCGCCTGGGCACTCGCACCTTCTGCTCGCCTCGCACATCCTCCCCGTCAGGAAGAGCATTTATTGCCATTGATGGTAGCCGCAGGCGCTGCAGGCAGTGATGCAGGCAAATGCGTGTTTACCGACAAGGTTCTTGAGGTGCCTCTTTCTGGCTATCAGTTTGGTTAACTAGTGTTAAGAAGCAATAAGTAAAAATCATAAAAAAATATAAGTAATTCAGGAGTGAGACAAAATGAAACATTTAAATATTACAAATACCTTTGTACAGAGTTTCCTTGTTTGCTTGCTAACACTTACTGGACAAAGCATTCAAGCTCAGGATCAATATCCAAGTAAACCTATTTCACTGATTGTCCCGTATGGGCCTGGCGGTAGTACGGATCAACTGGCACGCGCACTCGGTGAAGGAATGAGTAAACAACTCAAACAACCTGTGATCATTGAGTTCAAGCCTGGCGCTGGCGGCACACTCGGCGCAGCACAAATGGCTCGCACAAAACCTGACGGCTACAGTCTGACAATGTTGCCAATCAGTGTGTTTAGACAGCCCTACCTACAAACGGTAACCTACGATCCACTAAAAGATTTAAGCTATATCGCTACGGTTTCCAACTACACCTATGCGATTGCCGTCATGGCTGAGGCAAAATGGAAAACCATTAATGAACTAGTCGAAGATGCCAAGGCTAATCCTGGTAAATTTTCTTACTCAGGTTCAGCGCAATACAGCAGCAACCATCTCTCTATGGTTGAAATAGGCCGTATCGCTGGTATTGAATGGACGTTTATTCCTTATAAAGGCGACGCTGAAGGCCTCACGGCATTATTTGGTGGCCATGTTCAGGTTGTCGCCTCGACAAGTACGGTGTTGCCTTTTGTGAAGTCTGGCAAGGTGCGTGTCCTCGCGACCGTTGGTGATAAGCGTCCTGCAGATTTTCAAGATGCTCCAACACTACAAGAGGCTGGATATCCGGTCGTCATGCATTCACCACTCGGTATCGCAGGGCCTGCAGGTTTGCCCTCCAGCATTATTGAAAAACTGGATAAGGCGATTGCGACCACCCTACAAGATCCAAAGTTTAAAGAGTCGATGGCGACACTCGGTATTGAATTAAGTTACCGTGACCACAAAGAGTATGCGGCTTATGCTGTTAAAACGTTTGCTCAAGAAAAAACAATCATCGAACGGCTTTCTAAAGAAACACAAAAATGATGGATACGACATTTCCAAATATTTCTAAGAATGAAACAGCCCAGACATTTCCTCAACTCACGCTAGGCGGGAAAGCGTTTACCCCGGGCACGAGTCGTGTTGCTGTATTGGGCGGTGGCGTCATGGGGCCTGGCATTACTCAAGTGTTTGCAGAGGCTGGATTTGACGTTGACTTATGTGAGCTCAACGCGCACGCTTTAGAGAAAGGTCTTGCTTCACTCAAAGAGAGTCTCAAGCTTAAAGTTGAGCTAGGCTTGATTACAAAAGAATTGGCGCTTGCCTCTCTCGCGCGTACCACTGGCAATATAGGTAGCGACGATGCCTTGAAACGTGCAAATCTAGTCATTGAAGCCGTTACTGAAAACAAAGCAATTAAAAAGGAAGTCTACCTACGCGTACAAAAACTCTGCAACCCGGACACCGTAGTCTGGAGTAACACCTCAACACTGGATGTGTTCTCTCTAGCCGAGTCAGGTATGCGCGAGCGCCTTGTCGTCGCGCATTGGTTTGCTCCCCCTCACATTGTTCCGCTAGTAGAAGTAGTGGGTGATCCTTGCACAAAGAACGGTCTGGTTGACGAGACAGTTAGTCTGCTCAAAGCGCTTGGCAAAATCCCAGTCAAACTCAATAAATTCGTGAATGGTTTTGTCATCAATCGTCTGCAACGCATCTTAGGTCGTGAGGTCTTTTATCTACTGGAAAGTGGCGTGATCAGCGCAGAGGATCTGGATCTCGCGGTACGCACGAGCCTGGCGCCACGCATGCAAGTGCTCGGTGTGGTGCAGCGTTGCGACTATACGGGTCTGAATTTGAGTTTGCGTAACCTGCAGGATACGGATTTTATCGATGCGCCTGTTGATCCTGAACCTAGTATTTTAAAAACACTCGTAGACGATGGCCATCTAGGTGTGACGACCGGCAAGGGATTTTATGATTACCAGGGTCGCTCCACGCTAACACTACAACGGGAGCGTGATATCAGGTTGTGGCAAGTCATGCAGGGCCTTGGTGATCTGGTTTCAGATCCCAAGCCGATTTGATCTTTTTTATTGTCGTGAAATAGGCGTGTCTTAGCGCCTTCACGCGTGCTGAATTTTTAGCTCTCAGATCGGTATTCAGGAATAAACAACCTCGCCATTCACAATAGTGCTGGCGACGGTAAGGTCCTTGATCTTGTCCTGCGAGATCACAAAGATATCGTCGGACAGCACAACCATATCTGCATATTTTCCGATCTCCAGTGAACCTTTCAGCTTTGATTCCCCAATCGATCGCGCGGCCCAGATCGTCCACATACTGAGTGCCTCGGTCACACTGACTGCTTGCTCGGGTTGAAAGACACCACGATCAGAATTGCGTGTCACGCTTGCGTACATCGCGGTAAAGGGATTGATATTGCCCATATAAATGCCTGTCATATCGGTGCCTGCCGCAGGCTCGAGTCCAGCATCGATCATCTTGCGAAACTGAAAGCCGGTTTTGGCCACTGCGGCAGGCATGTTTTCAAAATCAGCTTTCACGAGCTCCAGCAACCAGGTCGGTTGGATTGAAATATGCAGCCCGCGAGGTTTTAATTTTCGAGCCCGCTCGAGTTGCGACGCTTTCATTTGAAACATACCAAAATGCTCGATCCTCGCAAGCGTATTTCCTTTGTTTGAATACATCAGCTTTTCAATCGCGGTCAAACCCATATCCATCGCACGATCGCCTGAGCAATGCAGCATCGAGAATTTTTTCTGTTTCGCAGCGATCCTGACCACTCGATCAATATCGGTCTGTGGAGTCACCAGCGTACCTTTATTGCCCGGTGGATCTGTTTCAGCATGACCGATATAGGCTTCGTACATGTAACCAGTACGACAATCATTTTCTCCATCGACCCAATCCTTGATCCCACCAAAACGATAAAAGTCAGGATTGGTACCTATAGGCATTTCAAAGCCGCTCAAATCCTCTGGCATATCGTGTGCGTTGCTGGAGGTCCAGACAGAAACGGTATAACGCAACGTGGGTGGTTTGGCATGTTGCGCGACATGTTGCATGACCGGCAAAGCGGCAGACGGAGTAATCGCAAGCACGGAGGTAAACCCATACTGATTCCAGAGCTTTTGTATGCCTGTACTGTAGTAGTCACGCATTTCCTCGACGGTTGGCGTGGTCGGCACATCGGCCTGAACATCTGTCAGCACACCGGTTGGCTCGCCTGTCGCATCAAGCAAAGCCGAACCACCGTGTTTAAGTTTACTTATCCCTTTTGTGACACCCAGCATTTTTAACGCCATGGAGTTTGCAACGGCCATGTGGGTGCCATTGGCGAGGACAACAGGATTATTCGGCGCCGCGCGATCCAGCTCACCGCGGTTAGGCAGGCGTTTTTCCAGAAACTTATTTTGACTCGCGGAGACGCAGGCAACAAAAATCCACTTGCCTGCTTCGGTCTTATTTGCCCAGGCTTGTATCCGCTCGAGTGCGGCGTTGACTGTGGGAACTTCTGGGTAGCGTGCGTCTACCCAGTCATTCTGCATGTAAATCGTTTCCATCGGATGGCAGTGCGCATCGATAAAGCCGGGGACCACGCGTTTGCCTTTGAAGTCTACGATCCGCGTGTTGGGGCCCACTAACTTACGGATAGTCGCGTCATCGCCGAGTTGCGTGATCCTGCCTTGTTTGACTGCGATAGCTGTTGCGGTGCTATGTGCTGCATCTAGCGTGGTTATTTTGCCGTTAATAAATACGGTGTCCGGATCGTGGCTCGCTGCCCACGTAGTTGCTGAGGTGATCGCAGGGACGGTGATCGCTGCTTTTAATAAGCTACGTCGCAAGGTGTTGGGTGAATGGCTACTGAAATTGACTAAGCCGTGACATGCGCATTTCATCTGTGTCATTTGCCTCACCTCAATGATTGCATTGGCAGGGTATTTGGAAAAATCCAACAACTGCACTGCGCGATGTGCCTAGCGTAGTCTTTTTAGAATTCACTGCTTATACGTTTGCAGCTATTAATTGATCTTGATCAATTACACCTGTGTTTTTCAAACAAGCATTTACTTACAATTTTTAACAGTTATTACTTAGTTAAGTTGCCAGAATAGTTGCTCAAGCAGCATAAGGGTCGTCAATCTTCACAATGAGAAAACGAGAAGGGTAACCTTATATGAATAAAAAATTACAAATAGATATAACTAATCCTGAATGGACTGTAAATGAAATTAATCATGCACTTCAATACACAGATTTACCTGAATCACTGAAAAAAGAGATTACACAACTAAAGCGGCTTCAACCGCTTTTGGATTCAGTACGCGCACAAGTTCCTGCGGATGAATCCCCACCAGATATCCTCTCTTACCGCCGTTGATGTAAATGAGCGGCAGATCCAAAATCGTTTTTTCTATATAAACAGGCATCTGCTTTTTCGTACCAAAAGGGCTGGTCCCACCCACCAAAAAACCTGAATGTCGATTGGCCACCTCTGGTTTACAGGGCTCTATTTTTTTACACCCAATCTGTCTTGCCAGCTCTTTGGTTGAAACCTTGCAGTCTCCATGCATCAACACTATCAAAGGCTTCGCGGAATCGTCTTCCATCACCAGTGTTTTAACGACGGCATGTTCGTCAACTTGTAGCTCGCGGGCAGAGACAGCTGTGCCGCCATGCTCTTCGTAGGCATAAAGATGATCGGTGAACGGTACTTTGTGCTGGCGCAGGAATTTGGTGGCCTGAGTTTCGGGTGCGTTAGTCGTTTTCATCTCTGATTACGTATCTTTGCTGATTACACCTGATTGCTCTAGATCATCAGGTTTGGGTAAACACATTTTCTCGCCATCCCATTTCTGACCGCACCAGCAATAATCATCTTCGTTAATAATGCATACACCCGAACCACAACACCTTGGGTCATTCGTCACAGGGATTTCCTAAATTAAGTATGTAAAAATTATATAGACGATACGCTGTCTGAATAACTTGCGCCATAATCGTACTTTTAATGCCGTCGTAATGGAGCCGCTTTAACGATGAATAACTTAGCTTTCATTGAACTCCGTGATCTGAGACTAACAACCCAGATCGGCACGTACGGCCCTAACGATACAAAACCAGATGTTCATATTCTGGATTTAATACTCGGTATTGACGCAAACCAAGTTTTAATTGCTCGTGACGGCATGGAGCATGTTTTTGATTATGATCCATTAATTTCAGAAATCGACAGACTTGCTGGTGATGGCCACTATGAAACACAAGAACGCCTGATGACGCGGATCGCACACGCTTGTGCAGCTTACGCTGAAATCAAGACTGTTGAGGTTTATTTAAAAAAAGCACCTGTTCGCCAGGGTAATGGCTCTCTTGGTGTGAGGTTGTTGCTCAATGAAACGGCTACGGATAGTTTGCGGTAATCGGAGCTGCCTGAGCAATGAATAC
>CAIPID010000364.1 GCA_903865015.1 uncultured beta proteobacterium
CCATCCCGATTGGTTTTTGCGAAACATATGCCGCTCGATGAGCATCTGGCCAGACATCGTGCCGCTGATTTATTCCTCGACTGTTTGCCCTATAACGCACATACCACTGCGAGTGATGCGTTGTGGGCTGGTTTACCTGTTGTGACTTGCATGGGTGAGAGTTTTGCCAGTCGAGTGGCCGCGAGTCTCTTGAATGCTGTTGGGTTGCCACAGCTGGTCACAGAGTCAGCGTCAGAGTTTGAGCGTCTTGCAATCAGCTTAGCCCTGGAGCCTGAAAGCTTGAAAGCGATCCGAGACATTCTGGATAGCAATCTCCTTACAGCCCCTTTATTTGATACGGTCCTGACCACGCGTCATCTTGAGACCGCGTACGAGCAAGTGCATGGTCGCAAGAAAGCGGGATTACCTGCGGACCATATTCACATACCCGCCTAAGCACATACCCGCTTAATCAACTGATATGGCGGGTCGCTAGCATAAGCGTTTTTTATCTTGCCTTTTCAGGAAATGGCAAAGGCTTATCGGCGGGCGAGGGCTCATTGCCCAGACTTAACAACATCGCCACGGTGACGTAGGTGCCACTGACTGCAACCAGATCAACCAACTGCTGCTCGCCAAGGACGGCTTTGGCGTGGTTGAATAATTCATCGCTGATTTCATATTGTTTGGTGAGCGTCATGCATACGTCGTAGACGACTTCTTCGTCAGGTTGCATGTTGCGTGGGCGGATGTTCGCTTTCAAATCATCTGCAATTCCAGCAGGTAAACCTGCTTTGAGTGCGATGGGGTAGTGGGCGAACCATTCAACCTGTGATGTCCACAAACGTGCCTGGATAAGAATGGCGAATTCGTTAAGTCGGGTTGAGAGTGATGAGCCAAAGCGAAGGTAATCAAGCAAGTGCTTCATGCGGGCAGCAAATTCAGGGCTGCGCAGCATGACGTTGTAAGGCCCACCCAGACCGATACTTGAAATATCTAGAATTTCCTGTGCAACTCCGCGGGACTGGGGTGCAACCGTCTCAAGGGTAATTTGTGGAAAACGCTTTTCTTTTGCTGTCATTTTTGACTCACTCGAAATGTTATTGAATCGTGGTTTGGGTGTGTTGCAGTAATTTTTTGTACAACGTTGACTCTTGTTTTAAAAGTACTCCCATTTCTTGCGGGGAACTCGTTTTGACTTCCATGCCCTGAGCTGCCAGTGTATCGATAATTTTTCTGGAATGTGCAGCCTCAAGTACTGCGCGATTGAGTGTTGTAATGACAGCAGCAGGTGTTCCTGCTGGTGCCAAAATGCCTTGCCAAGTGTAGGCTTCAAAATCAGGCAGACCACTCTCGGCGATAGTTGGGATTGTCGGTACGGCGACTGAACGATGCCGGCCTGTTACAGCGATCAGCTTGAGCCGATTATGCTGAATGTGGTCCATATTGCCGACCAGCGAAGTAAACATCATGTCGACACGTCCTGCCAGTAAATCGATCTGTGCAGGCCCTGAGCCTTTATAAGGGACATGGGCTATGTCGATGTCCGCGGCGGTTCTAAACGCTTCCCCAGCTAGGTGTTGCGCAGATCCGTTGCCAGATGATGCAAAGTTGATTTTGCCAGGATTTTTACTGGCAAAGGCGATGAGCTCCTGCACAGATTGAAACTTGACTGAGGGAGAGAGCAGGAATGCGAGAGACTGAATCGTCGTTAGCGCGACAGGTTCAAAATCCTTGATGGGGTCGTAAGTTGGATTTTCATGTAACAAGGGTGTGATGACAAATGCGTTTGTACCGAAAAGCAGCGTGTAGCCGTCAGCAGTAGCGCGTTTGACAGTTTCGGTCGCAACCAATGTGCCGCCACCAGCACGATTTTCTACGATAACGGACTGACCCAGTATCTGAGATAACTCTTGCGCCAGTAATCTGCCAACAATATCTGTTGCGCCACCCGGAGCATAAGCGATGATCATTCTGATCGATTTATCCGGAAACGTCTGCGCCTGAGCCGTCGTGCCAGACACCGTCAATACGCCGTATATCAAACTGAGCCAACGCAATAAAAATAAACAGAAGCGCCTCACGCAGCGACCCCTGAAGGTTCAAAGTAAATAGGATCTGACGTCCCTGACTCCCCGAATAGTCGGGTGGCCATCACTTGGCAGCGTTGAATATAACGATGCTCCTCAGGAGCGTAATCTGCCACGGCATTGTGCGTCGTACCAATGTTGTCCCACATCAGTACTGCGTTCTTTTTCCATTTGTACGCATACAAGTATTGAGGCTGTAACTGAAACTCAAACAAAAAATTCAGAATCTCATCGCTCTCTTTTTCCGACATCTCGTTGATTCTGACCGCGTAGCCCGGATTGGCATAAAGCACTTTTTTTCTTGTAATCGGATGCGTCAGGCATGCAGAGTGAATAGCGGGCGTACGTATATTTTTTTCAGTTTCACTCAGTGCTGGCCTGGTATTGCCGGGGCGCTGGCGCATCATTTCCCAAAACTTATTGAAATCATGGGTAATTGTTTTGCCCACAAGTTTATGTTTCAGATCTGTAGGCAGGTCTTCGTATATGGCGTGCATATTACGAAATTGCGTGTCCCCTAGCGGCAAACCAGCGCGATGTGGGATGGTCGTGCCATATAAGATGTTCGCCAGCGCAATCGTACGTGAATATGACATGTCGGTATGCCAGGACTGACCTGCATCCTTAAGACCCAGGGCTTGTCCCTCCCGCGTCATATTGGACAGGATCATGACTTCTGGAAATCCATCGGCCTGAGCGCGACCGCCTGGGCTGACATAGAGTTTGCCAAAGCGTTCACTGAACTTTTTAAGTTGTTCTGTAGTGAGGTTTTGCTCTGGAAATTCGAGTACGCCGTGTCGACCTAGTAATAACATTAATTGATCAATTTCATACTCTGGTAACTCACACGACAAATCCAGATCATCAATACGAGCGCCCAGCGTAAGTTGTGTCGGCGTAACAAGCATGATGGGTGCTTCCTGTTGTCTCTTATTTATTTGAATTTATTTTCAATTTGAATCTTAAGCCTGCATCACCATCTGGGCAAGTCGCTCGGGAGTAAGTGGCAAATCACGCATCCTGACACCGATTGCATGATGCAAGGCATTGGCAATCGCGGCGGCAGTTGGACCTGCGGCGCATTCTCCTGCGCCAAGGGGAGGTGAATCTTTTTGCGTCATGCAGTGCACGCTCAGTATCGAAGGTGTTTCGTCAAACCGCAGGATAGGATAATCGTCCCAGGATTGGGTCGTAATGCGTGTCTGGTCCCAGTGCAGAGCTTCTTTCAGGGTCCAGCTGGCTGCCTGCAGGACACCACCTTCGATTTGATTAATCAGTCCGTCCGGGTGAATGATTTCACCCGCATCGACTGCGACCCAGATTTTGTCCAGAACAATTCGATCCGTGACTTCTATTTCAACGACAACAGCACAATAGGCACCATTGTTTTTGTAACGTGCAAAACCAATTCCACGACCACGGCTGGCATCAGTTGCACAGGCCTGGACACTGAAGTTTTTCCAACCTGATTTCTCCGCGACACATTGCAGCACCTGACGGGCACGCGAATCCGTTAAGTGATTCAACCTAAATTCAATTGGATCCTGCTGCGCCAGTTCAGCTAATTCGTCCATACAAGATTCAATCGCAAACACATTGGCATAGGCACCGAGCGCGCGCAAGGCAGAGCTGCGTAAGGTCGATTCAGCAATCAAGTGGTAGTCGATCTGTTTATTGGGTAGGTCATAGAGTGGTATTGCGTTTCTTTGCCCACCGCCTCCGGCCGTCAATGCGAAATCCGTCCAGGGTACTTCAGGCGCAGGAGGGTCCCGGTGAATGCCTGCCAGACATCTGAGCCCTGGTGCCATCCCTGGCCTCTGAACGTGGGTGTGACTCCACGTTTGATGATCCCAGCTGACGATTTTTCCTTGCGCATCAATCCCGGCATTGATCTGGACCGACATGGCCGACCCATGCGGTGACCAGCTGAATTCATCTTCGCGAGACCATTGCAGTCTGATAGGGACGCCTGCGGCTTTTGCGAGCATTGCCGCGTCAAAGGCTGCATCGTCTGCCCCATTGTGCCCATAGCAGCCTGCGCCATCGGCATGGATCACGGTGATGTTTTCCACGGCAGTATCGAATAGATTTGCGAGCTCTTTGCGCATTGGAAAGCTGCCTTGACCGTGCGTCCACACCGTCAAATGTTCGCCTGACCACTCTGCGAGCGCGCAAGAGGGACCAATTGACGCGTGTGCGATAAATGGTTTTGAGTAATTGACTTCGATGGATTGCGTTGCAATTTGCGCCGGTTTCGACGCACTCGCAACAACGCTGTCTTGCGTGGGCATGGACCTTAGCCAGGATTGCTCTGGTTGCTCATTGGGCAGGCTGTCAGACTCCTGCCACAGTGCGTGCGCACGAATTGCTTTGGCTGCTGCAATCGCTTGTTCTTCACGCAGTGCGCAGACACCAATAAAGCGGCCAGATACAAACACCGTATGGACACCCGGCATGGCTTGAATCAATGCGCGCGCGTGCTCATCAAATTTCAGTAATGTTGCCGCATAGGAGGGAGGACGCACGATGCGTGCGTGAATCATCCCGTCCAGTTCTAAGTCATGGATAAAGCCCGCACCGAATAATTTCTTATTCAAATCGGGGCGTTTGATGCTTTGACCCGAAATAGTATGCTCTGCATGCTTTTTTGGTGCGACCTGACCTGTCCCCGGTATGTTGAGATCTACCTGTGATGCAAGGTCAGCATAGCGAAGAGTTTTCTCTGATTGGTCTGTACTAAAAATCCCGTTGTTGAGTCTGATTTGGTCAGCGCTAGTGTTCAATACTCTGGATGCGGCTTCGATGAATAACTGACGGACTTGTGCGCAGATCTGACGTAATGCCATCCCCCCAATCTGCACCGAATTGCTTCCTGAGGTGTAGCCTTGATCAACTGAAACATCCGTATTGCCTGCCACCATGCGGATGGCATCAAGCGGGACATCTAGCTCCTCAGCGGCAATCTGCAGCTGAACGACTCCGATTCCTTGCCCCAATTCGACTTTGCCTGCGCGCAGCAATATCTTGCCATCGCGCTGAATGCTGATCCATTGCGATAAATTTGGGTTTTGAATGATGTCGGGATTTGTCGCTGCACTGTTCTGGCTGGAGCTCATGCCTGTGCTTCCTTGAGAGAGACAATCGCACGACGCGCTGCATTCAGGATTCGCATGTGTGTGCCACAACGGCAGAGATGCCGATCAAGTGCGGCAAGCAACTCCTCATCGCTGGGATCGCTTGATTTTTTTAGCAATGCTGCTAGCGTCATCATCATTCCATTAATACAGTAGCCACATTGCGCAGCCTGCTCATCGATGAATGCCGCCTGGATAGGATGGGGTGTTTGCGGTGAACCCAGTCCCTCAATGGTCGTGATCTTTTTTCCCGCTAATGACCATAGGGGGATGTCACAGCTTTGCACTGCCTGATCATCGATCAGCACTGTACAGCTGCCGCAATTCCCAGTGCCACATCCAAAGCGGGTGCCTTTTAACTGCAGGTCGTTGCGCAGGACATAGACCAACAAGGTGTCCGAATCGAGTTCAAGCTCAACTGCTTGTCCATTAACCGTAAATTGCACTAAAGCCTGATCTGCCACGCGACGACCTTGAAAAATGAAGATAAATGAACAATCAACGCTTGCGAAGGTTAAACAAACGTGCGGAGTTGCCACCCAATATCAGTTGACGATCCGCAGCGTTCAGACTTTCAACGCTTTGAACCGATTGCACGGGAGTGTCGTCGGCCATGTCGTAGGGGTAGTCACTGCCCATCAGAACATGTTTCGCACCATACAAGTCAATGAGAGACTCAAGCATTCCGGTATCAAAGGTAATGGTGTCGAAATAAAACTTTTTAAGATAAGACGATGGCTTCTTTTTAATAATCGTGCTTGAATCCGGGCGAGCTTTCCAACCATGGTCCATACGGGCGCGATAGTGTGCCAGATAACCACCACCGTGCGCGACGACAAACTTGAGCTTTGGAAAACGATCGAGTACACCACCAAAGATCAGATGACTGACGGCGAGTGTTGATTCGAGTGGGTTACCAATGATGTTGTTGAAGTAGTGGTCTGTCATGCGGTCGGCATGGGTAAAACCCATTGGATGCATAAAAATAACTGTTCCGAGTTCCTCAGCTTTGGCAAAAAACTTATCCAGACCCAAACGCTTGTCTGCCAAATCTATGCCATTGACGTTCGTGCAAATCTCAACGCCCCGCATGCCAAGTTTTTTGACGCAGCGCTCGAGTTCTTTGACTGCCATTTTTGGATTTTGCAGCGGTACGGTGCACATTCCCGCAAAGCGGTCCGGTGTGGAGGCTACGATCTCAGCGATGCGATCATTGCTGGCACGCGATAATTCAAGACCAAAATCAGCATCCGCGTAATAGTAGTATTGAGAAGGCGAGGGCGAAACAATCTGCATATCAATGCCCATGCGATCCATGTCTTTGAGTCGCGTGGCGATATCGGAAAGTTTGTTGGCACGATCTTTCATCTGTTTCATGTTGACCTCGCGTGTCATCTGATTTGCGTAGATGATCGAAGGTTCTTTTTGAAACGGGTTGAGAGGGGCGGCCATCGCAGCCACTTCATTATTTTGATAGTGGCAGTGCATGTCTACATTAAAACGCTTGCCTGACGGGCTTTTAACTGTTTTTGGCGCTGACTTGACGGGTAATTTTGTGCTCGATTTTGTCTTGAGTGCTTTCGCAGCTTTGCTTGCTTTGCCTGGTACGGACAGGGCGGCGATTTCGACTGCATCGCCGAGGCTTTGTGCGTGATTGGCTTGGCTGCCATGACTGCAGAATTCGTGATTGCTTGCTGTACAGGTGAAAAACATGTCTGATATTTCCGGATAAGAGAGTGGTTATATGTTGGGGCGCTGTAGATGCCATGTAGTTTCTTGCTGGTAGGCATCAGCGATTTTTAATAAGGTTGCTTCGTCAAAATGCCGTCCGACAAGCTGGAATGCCAATGGCATGCCGATACTGGAAAATCCCGCCGGTACACTGATCGCAGGGAGTCCCAGGTAATTAATGGCCCTGTTTGCGTAAGTCAGATGCGAGATGGATTGCAGAATGTTTTGTGTGTCGCCCATGATGGTTGATGCAATGGTGGGCGTCTGTACCGTAAAGACGGGAATATGAATCACATCGCAGTCTTTAAAACAGGTATTCAGATATTCGTCCGTCAATGCCTTTTGAAAGCGCATCGCATCGACATAATTAACTGCTGAGTGTGTGAAGCCAGGCTCGATCCGCGCGCGTACCTGATCGGCATAGTCTTGCGGACGTGATTCGATCCATTCCCTATGCAACGCTGCGGCTTGTGAAGTCATCACAATACCCGCCATGGTGTTCAACCGACCCATGTCTGGAACCGATACATCAACCAGCACCGCACCACGCTGTTTCAGGACGTCCAGACTGTTCTGAAGTGCCAGTGCGACCTCAGCATCAAGGTTTTCCCGGTAATAAGTTTGTGGCACGCCAACCCTCAAACCTTTGAGATCTCCGCCCAGCGCGCTCTCGTAATCTTGTGCGGGCGTGCTGGTGCACCATGTGTCGGCGGGGTTCGGACGACTAATCTGTGTGAGCAGTCGTGCGCAGTCGCGCGCGGTTTGGGCAATGGGGCCCACGCAATCCAATGTTTTAGACAGTGGGAATACACCTTCGATACTGACACGACGCGCGGTTGGCTTTATTCCGGTTATCCCGCACATGGCAGATGGATGGCGGATAGAGCCTCCCGTATCGCTGCCAAGAGAGCCAAATACAATGCGCGCCGCCACGGCAATGCCTGAGCCACTCGAAGACCCTCCGCAAGTGTATTCAGGATCCCAGGGATTGAGTCCATGACCATAATGTCCATTGAAACCCGTTGGGCTCATTGCGAATTCACACATATGCAAAGAGCCTACATTGACTTGTCCCGCAGTGTTCAGTGCATCAATGACCCAGGCGTTCTTTTGTGGGATATGGCCACGCAGGATTTTTGATCCTGCATGGTTTTCAAGGCCGGCGACTTCGATTAGATCCTTGTGGGCAAGTGGCACACCGTGCAGGGGGCCACTCACCCCGCTGGTGGCCTGAATGCCGTCGAGCGCGCGTGCGCGCTGCATGGCTTGATCTTGATCGATACGAAAGACGGCGTTGAACTGCTTGCCCAGGGTATGCATGCGCGCGAGTGACCATTCGGTCAACTCGACTGCGCTGATTTTTTTACTGGCGATTGCAGTGGCTGCACCGACCAGATCTAATTCTTCGAAGTCGTTCATGCCAGTCGCTTGTGTCCTGTTGATGCTTGAAATAGAGTTGATTAATGAATGCCCAGATATTGATGCAGTACATTCTGATCCGCCATGAGTGTTGCTGGGAGGCCTTCCCATACGACTCGACCCGTCTCAAGGATATACACGCGATCCGCGACCGCCATTGCGCTGTAGAGATTTTGTTCGACTAGCAAAATGCCGAGGCCCTCTTTGCGCAATATGCCAAGAATATTTTCAACGTTCTCAACGGCCACCGGCGCTAAACCTTCGGTTGGCTCGTCCATCAAAATAATACGTGGGCCTGTCATCAGCGCGCGACCAATCGCAAGCATCCCGCGTTCGCCGCCAGAGAGTTGGTTGCCACGGTGGTGCTTGCGCTCTTCGAGTCTGGGGAACGCATCAAATACACGACGTACCGTCCAGGCGTCAGGATCTTTGCGCGCAAGCATTTGTAAATGCTCAAGCACGGTCAATGACTGGAATAAACGGCGGCCTTGTGGAACATAGCCGATGCCTTTGTCTGCAATTTCAAAGGAACGCAGTCCTGTTAATTCTTCATCATTTAATTTCACGCTGCCTGACGTGACGCGCGGTGAACCCAAACCCATGATCGAACGTACGAGTGATGTTTTCCCCATTCCGTTTCTGCCGAGCAAGGCGACAATTTCGCCCTCAGCAACATGCATGGATATGCGATCAAGTACTTTTGCTTCGCCGTAGGAAGAGCAGATGTCTGTAACCTTAAGCATGACGAGGCTTTCCTAGATATATTTCCTGAACTTGAGGGTTGTTGCGAATCTCATCTGGTCTACCTTCAACCAGCACGGTTCCCTGGTACATGCAGATCACCCGATCCACCAGTCCGAGCGCAAGTTCAATATCGTGTTCAATGAGAATCAGGGACAGAGTTTTAGGTAAGCTGCGGATCACATCGGCCATGATCACGCGCTCCGCAGGAGACAGGCCTGCCGCAGGCTCGTCGAGCAGTAATACTCGGGGAGAACTGGTCAGCGACATGGCTAGTTCTAGCTGGCGCTGTTCTCCGTAGGAAATTTCTTTGACAAGTAATGTGCGCTTTGCACCGAGCTGACACTTATTCAGTGCAGAGTCTACGATTTCCTGTTCGCTACCTTTGGCACGGTCGCCTCGCCACATGTTGAATTTAGTACGTCCGAGCCCCCGCGTAGCTAGTAAGAGGTTGTCCTCAACCGAAAGACCAAAAAATAGGTTGGTAATCTGGAATGTTCTAGCGATACCAAGCTGCGCACGTGACTCGGGAGATGACTTGGTGATGTCGCGTCCGTCGAGAATAACGTGTCCGCAGGTCGCAGGCGTCATGCCGGTAATGGCATTGAATAAAGTCGTCTTGCCCGCACCGTTTGGTCCTAGAATGGCTACGCGTTCGCCGGCTGCCAGGTGCAGCGTAGCCTGGTCGACTGCTTTGAGCGCGCCAAAATGAATGCCGACGCTCTTGAGTTGAAGAAGTGGTTGGTTCATCTATCAGACTAGGCTGCGACAACGTAGTGTCGCAGCCTGTGTAGCCTTGTATTAAGTGCGTTGATAAGAGGCTCGCGTAGGAATTACGAGCCCTTGATTCCCTGAAACGTGCGTGAGTAAGACGGTTGTTTCATATAGGTTTCAGGGTCATATTTCCAGAACTGCGTCACCTCGGGGTATGTTTCGATTGGCACATTCCAGAGTTTGCCGTCAGGGCGCTTGACCGTGTTGCGAATATAAACGTCATAAATCGGATTGCCGTATTGATCAAGTTTGACTGGGCGACCCAAAGGTGAGTTTGTTAATGCCACTTTACGAATTGCCTCAAGGAAAGCGGGACGATCTTCGACGTTACCCTTGACTGCGTTAATGGCCTCTGCAATCCACAAGGCTGCTGAATAGTGCGCAAAGCCATAAATCGAAGGCAAGTATTTATAGGCGGCTTGATATTCGTCCACGAATTTTTTAGTCGCAGGTGCATCGTTGCCTTCTGCAAAATGCGCGGAGCTGATGATGCCTTCGCCTTCAGCGCCCATGGTGCGAATCACGGACTGATCGGTAAAGTTTTGCGCGCCGAGCAGGGGAATCTTGCCCTTGAGTCCAAAATTGGACCACTGGGTGATAAAGCGCGTGGCATCCGCACCTGTCTCCATGGCAAATACTGCATCGGGCTTTGCCGACTGAATCTGCGCCAGGTAGGGGCTGAAGTCCTGAGTATTCAAGGGATTCCAGTATTGCGCGACGATCTGGCCACCGAGTTCCGTGAACATTTGCGCAAATCCGCCGCACTGCTCATGACCAAAGGTGTAGTCCTGCGAGATGGTGACGATCTTTCTGTAACCCAATTTTTTGTAGGCATAGTCTGCCAGAGGACGTGGCATCTGGCTTGCGGTATAGCCCGCTACCCGGATCACGTTAGGGATGCGTTTGCGCTGAGTCAGATCATCGGCTGCGATAACGGGAATAAAGTAGGGGATACCCGCTGTTTTAGCGTATTCAGCGACGGCGAGACCTGTGTTCGCCAGCAAGTCACCGACCAAAAAATCGACTTTCGTTTGTTCGGTTAATTTACGTGCTTTTTGCAAAGCAATGTCAGGGTTCGATCCGTCATCTTCGACAAAAATCTCAATATCGCGGCCACCCGCTTTTTTGCCAACCTGATTCCAGTACAAGTTGAAACCTTCAACGATTTCTTTCCCGCCGGATGCCACGACACCTGTTAATGGCGCCAACAAGCCGATTTTGATGGGGCCAGTGCCCTGGGCGAGTACTTGATTGAACGAGCCGTGTGCAGCAAGACCTGTGAGGGCCGCACTTGATGCTAGAAAGGTACGACGATCCATCATGCTCTCCTGAGAGTGTGTGCGAATATAAGAAAAAGTAGAAGGGAATTCGGAACTAGCTTAAACCGACTTTTTAAACAGCTTGATTGTGCGAAACTTTCCAACGATGCCTTCGGGGGCAAAGATCATGGTGAATACAAACAGCAGTCCTAAAACCATCGACCAGCGCTCAGTAAATGAGCTGACGACGTTTTCGAGAATAATGATCACCGCAGCACCCACGATGCCGCCAAACAGTGTGCCAACTCCACCGATAATCGCCATGAGCAGCCCTTTAACGGACTGAGCGAGTGCTACCGATGAGGGGCTGACAAAACTATTGAACAAGGCATACATGACGCCCGCCAAGCCAGCCATGATTCCTGAAAAAACAAAACCAATCACCAGGTGACGTGTACTTTGGTAACCCAGACTTTTCATACGCGACTCGCTCTCACGGATGCCCTTTAAAGACAAGCCGAAGGGGGAGCTGACAAATCTCCACATAACTAAGGTCGCGACCAGCGCAACCGCCAGGACAAAAAAGTAAAAACGCGTTGGATCGAGCAACCAGTCTGGGCGCACAGTCCCACGCAAGCCGTTTTCTCCTCCCGTGACGGAGGTCCAGCGCTGACAAACTCCCCAGATCACCATACCAAGTGCCAGGGTAAGCAAGAGGAAATAAACACCCGAAGTCCTGACTGCTAACAACGCAAAGATGAGCGATACCGCTGCCGCCATGCCGATGCCATAGAGCATGCCAAGCCACGGGTTGCCGCCTGCTGTCGTGACGTAATACATGACCACATAGGTTGCTACCCCAAAAATCGCGCCATGACACAGCGGTGTGCGACCCGCGTAGCCCGCCATGATGTCAATCGACATCGCGAGTAATGCATAGATCAGAATTAGCGTCGCGAGGCTGGTCTGATAGCCTGTCAAGGCCGTGGGTAGTGCGCAAAGGGCTGCGATAACAATAACAGTCCAAATCGTTTTTGAAGCCAAAATCATGAAAGGCGCCTTGAATTAATTTGGACGACCAAACAGGCCGGTTGGTCGAAAGGCCAGCAGTAACGCCATTGGTCCGAAAATCACAAAGTAAGACAACTCTGGAAACCAGACTTGTCCGAAAGTCGACAGCATCGCTACCGCCAAGCTGCCGACCGCTGCGCCAACCAGACTACCCCGACCACCAATAATCACCACAGCCAGACTGTAGACAAGTATTTCTGAATCTGCACTGGGGTAAAGCGATAGAAAAGCACCACCTAGTGCACCTGCTATACCCGCAAGCGCCATGCCCAGCATAAACGTGATGATGAATACGCGACGAATGTTGACGCCCATCGCCTCAACTGTTTCGGCATCATCCACGCCCGCACGAATTAAGGCGCCAAGTCTGGTGCGGTTCATTAATAACCACAGCAAAATAAAAATGATGATGCCAATCAGCAAGACGAATAATCGATAGCGCGGATAGGTCATGCCGAAAAATTCGAGTGGTCCTTTGAGGATGTCTGGTGTTGGCATACTGAATGTATCGCCACCAAAAATCACCAATGCAGAATCATCAATAATTAACGCCAGACCAAGCGTCATCAATACCTGGCGCAATTCAACGCCTTTGGCAAAGCGCAGCAATGATTGCTCGACCAGTCCCATCAGTGCCGTTGCAACGGCACCTGCAGCGATGCCAAGCACAAAGCTGCCGGATTGCGTGGCGACCGCATAAGCGACATAGCCACCCATCAGGTACATGGCACCATGTGCAAGGTTGACGATACGCATCAACCCGAAAATCAACGTAAAGCCGCTCGCCACCAAAAATAACAAGGCTGCGAACGTCAGTCCGTTGAATATCTGAAACAGCGTGAATGACATGGACGATTAACCTTTAGGTTGGTTTTTGTACCAATCCAGAATCTGTTCGCCATTCCAGTGGAGCACGCCACTATGCTTGTTAATATGCTCGTAGACTTTTTCGAGATATTTAATGCGGAAAGGCTGACCACTGATATAGGGGTGCAACGCAATCGCCATGATCTTTGGCCGCTCTTGTGCCTCGAGATAATACCGGTCAAAAGTATCAATACATTTTTGAGTCCAGTAGGCTGCTTCGTGGTGCTGGACAATCATCATCGGGATGTCGTTATTCTCCACGCTGTAAGGCAGCGTGACAAGCGGGCCGTGGGCAGTCTGGATTTCCGTAGGTTCATCATCATAAGGAAAATCGCCGATGTACTGAATGCCTGCGGCTTTCAATAAATCTGGTGTTTCAAAGGTCTGCGTCAGTCCGGGTCCGAGCCAGCCAACCGGACGCTTGCCGGTAAATTTTTCAAGTGTATCGAGGGATTTTTCGATCATGCCTTTCTGGTCTTCGACCTTATGGATTGGCATTTGCTCATAAGCATGTCCCATGAACTCCCAACCCGCATCCAGGCAGGCTTGCGCAACACGCGGATAATCGACAGTGACCCGCGCATTGATAGACAGAGTTGGCTTGATGCCAAGCGAGTCATAGAGTTTTTTAAAGCGCCAGAATCCGACGCGCATACCGTATTCGTGCCAGGCCCAGTTTGGAACGTCAGGCTGAAGGGCGACGCCAGTCGGTGCGGGTAAGACTTGACGCGCCATTGGGCGATGAATATCCCAAACTTCAAGGTTGACAATCGTCCAGACGATAATTTTGTTGTTGTCGGGCAGTTTAAGTGCCGGGCGGTCAACAATCGCTGAGTAGGTGGCGCGTTCGCCTGGTGTTTGGGGCATGCTGTGAACTCCTGGTTACTTATTCTGATTCAGCGCTTAAAAATTTTGCTGAGTTGAACGCTGTTGCAATTAACAATTAATGATAAATGTAAAGCAAATATCGTGCCTGAATTAAAGGGTTTCCCCTTGCAAGTCAGGTAATTTCATTACTTCTTCGGATGTCATGACGAAACCAAAAGCTGTACGTATGCAAAGCAGGGCCGCATCATGAAGTGCTGGCTGATCCATCGTGTTGACGCAGTCGCTCGGCACGATGACGGCATAGTCCATCGAGCAGGCTGCAGTCACCGTAGAGAGGATGCAACTGTTGGTATTGACGCCTGTAATGATGAGGGTATTGATGCCGTGTGATTTGAGCAATAGTTCGAGGTCTGTCGCAACAAAACAGTTGTAGCGTTTTTTTGTATCGACAATCCAGTCGCGTTCAGCGTCAAGTAATCCCGGCATAATTTCACCACCGGGCATACCGATAATATTGTGCTTGAGAACATTTTTCCGTGGATTGTTTGGATCCTCGGCACGGGTGCGCCAAAACGCATTGAGGCGGATTTCTTCCGCATCGCGATATTGCGTCACGAGATGGATCACAGGAATTGCCTGTGTACGAGCCCAGTCAAACAATGTGCGATTGGCACTGACTACTTGGTCGGAGATTGCTTGCGTGGCGGGCATCGTCGCCACGCGCATATCCAGATGACCACGGTGCAAGTCAATCGCAACAATCGCAGCACGGACCTTATCGACACCAAAATTCATTTCTGTTCCTTACTAACCCGCGGGTGGCTTGTGGCCATACCGCTTTAGATGAGTGGGTGATTAGAAAGCTTGAGCAGTTTTGCCTGATCAATTCCAAACTGATCCGCTAGCCAGTCCGCTAGGATCTCCTGACCAATAGTGGGGTTGTCATGCTGACAGTGTTCGGCACCGGTCTCTTCGGCTTCGAGCAGTCTGAGTGTGCAATCGACTCCTTTTGAAATCCCGTAGTCGTAGACTTTGCGTGCCTGCGTAACAGTCAACACATCATGTCCACCATGCATGACAAGGTAGGGACATTTCATGTTTTCAAGATGGCCATCCAAGGTGAAAGCGCGCGCTTTCTCCATAGAGGATTTCATGCTGTCGCATCCGAATACCCATTTAATATGTGTTGATAGGCCGTGATCTTCTGAGGCATTGCCCCACATATCTGTAATGGCGAATACCGCACCATGGGAAATACAGGCGGCAAGTCGATGCTCGTAGCAGCCGGCACGGGCAGCATAGTAGCCACCCAGGCTAGAGCCACAGACCGCAATTTTCGATGTATCGACATCGGAGCGTGTTTCAAGGTAGTCAATGCAATAACCAATCGGCACTTCGGTGTCGGGACGATTCACCAGCCCTTGGCGTCGAAGAGCACCACCTTGCCCTGGGCCATCAATCATCAATACAGAGATGCCGCGTTGCAAACATCCATGCGCTTGCATGAACCACATTTCGTCTTTGATCGAGTCCAGTCCACCCATGCAAATCAACACGGGCTGTTTAGCAATAGGGAAGGGCGCCCGTACGAAATAGGCAGGTAATGTTGCGCCATTTTCGTAGGGGATGTTGATGACTTCGCCGGCAGGGCTCAGATGGCGTAAAAAGCCATGACTAGACTCTTCCATTTTTGTGAAAGTTGCCAGCCGTCTTGGATCGTCAGGAAGCAGGAAAAACTCTGCCTGACGGTAATAGTCGGCCGCGCGCATGAAACAATTCATTGCGGTACGGATATGCCCCGCAAGTTCTTCGGACTGCGCACGTTCGAAATTGCGATCTGCGATGCGCTTCCACTCGATATGCCAGCTTTCTTCGCTGGTCGGATCAATCCGTGAGGCGGCCTGAAATATTTCGCTGACTGCGCCGCCACCTTCCTGCGACTCTCCTAAACCACGACGAAACTGATAAGAAAACCAGGGTGATTGTGGCCAGTGGTGCCAGCCAAAAGGTTCGTAATGCGCTGAGTGATCATCAGAAATACGCTCAATCGCGTTGTCCACATCGTGCTGTGAGGTCGTCATGTGATTTGCAGCCTTGGCTTAAACCTTGGGTGAGTAGGTAAACGCATTCGAGGTTGGAATGCGCAATGTCGTTGAACGAGTGTAAGGACCTGACTTTTACCTTGTCAATAAATATGTATCCAAAAATAAGAAAATATGGCATTTATTATAAATTTTATTCACTTTAGATGGTACTTTGTATACAATTTAAACAATTAAAGTATATTTTTTCAGTTAACGGTCGCTTGCTCTTGAAAACATCCACTGAAACGATGACGCTGGCGCAGTCTGTTACGGATACCCTGCGCGCTGAAATCATGTCTGGCCAGTTAGCGCAGGGACAGAAACTTCAGGAAGTCAGTTTGTCCGAAAGACTGGGTGTCTCTCGCACACCGCTGCGCGCAGGCCTGCACAGTCTTGCTTCAGAGGGATTGCTTGAGTACCAGCCTAATCGAGGCTATTGCGTCCGTACCCTAAATCCCGATCGACTGATTGCTATTTTTGATCTCAGAGGTGTGCTCGAAGGTCTGGCTGCCAGGCTCGCCGCAGAAAAAGGAATGTCCCCAGCCAATGAGGCTATTTTCCGGGATGCGCTGGTGCGCGCGGACGCCATCATGGATCAAGGCGCACTTCGGGATGCTGATCGAGAGCCGTTTGGTGAAATCAATGTGCAAATCCATCAAATAATTCTGAAGACCGCAGATGACGTCATGCTCGAAGAGATGCTGCGGCGCTGCAGAAATACACCGATCTCGTCAGAACGTAATGTGCTGTGGCATGATTTTTCGTGGGTCAGGCGCAGTCACGATGATCATTATCGATTACTCGATGCGATTCTGCTGCGAGACGGTGCGCGGGCCGAACAGCTCATGAAAGAACACGTTCACGCAGTCAAGTTACAGATTAAATTCGAGCTTGAGTCTGGCGCCAAAAGTTCGTCCGCCTAAATAACAGTGGTGGGTGACCGAGGACCTTCGTTACCTGCTATTTTGCGTATAAGTAAATAAGCAATAAGAAAATAAGAAATAGATCGTTCAGTTTCTAATGACATGCCGATACGATGATATCCATGGTGCAGTTTCTTTCAAGTAATTGAAGAAATGCGTTGACCTGAATATACGAGGCTCATTATGCAAACTAAAAAATACATACAACGATTTTATCGTGCGCTCGTCATCGGATGCATGGTTTATGCCGTTACTTTGATTGCCGATACTGC
>CAIPID010000365.1 GCA_903865015.1 uncultured beta proteobacterium
GATACTCCTGATATGGTTGGGAAGGCGCAACAATACATGCAAGCGCTGGCTAAGGAAAAAGAGTATTCCAACAATTTGACGACCAATCCAACCAATGCCAAGGCACATTTTATCGCTGGCTCCTCGATAACTGACGACATGCGTCCTGAGGCCACTCTTGAAACAGTGGCGGAAGAATTGCACAAGCATCAACGCTTGGTGAATTTGCCTTACATTCTCTCTCCCTATGCCAATCAAGGCTACAGCATTGCGGATATGTTGGGAAGCAAACGCATGCAAGATTTCAATGAGCAATGGGCAACAACACATCACGAACTCCCATACTTTTCCAGCAAAAAAGTTCTTCCAAAATCTTTGACCGATCCTGATGCGTTTAAACCCGGATTTAATCAAGAATCATTAAGGAAATAATATGGCACATCCACTTGACTATTTGATGCCTGAAACCACGCCACAAAATAGTGGTGGAGAGTCCACTGCCGCATCCAAAAAAAGCTCTATCAATTCTGACAATCAGGAGGGAGACAATGTTCCAGATGCGGCGGATGATGAGGCGTATGACCGGCAGATTGGAGGTATTGGTGGAGGAGCAATCTCTTTGATTGGTTCGGGCGCAAGGCATCTATATGGCGGGTTGAAATCTGAGGCCGCAAGCATTATGGGAGAGGGCTTAAAAAATGCCTTGAAAGATATTCTGCCTGCTGGATCACCCAACGATGGCGGCGAAAAATCGGAAGGGCCGGGGAAAGCAATCAACAATTACACACTTTCTTTGATGAAGGCAACTCCTGACGCGCAAACAATTTCTCAGCAAGAAGCGCAAGACCTTTTGTCGCCTGAAGAGTCTCAAGCAAAGCTGAAAGAAAATGTAAAGAACATTCGTAGCGCTCAACGCGTATACCCAAGCGCTGCAGTGGTTAGTTCCGACACCGGTTTAATGGGCAACACTACAACATGGCAAGACCCCGTGACCGAAGAAATACATCGCGTGCCTGTTATTAGCGCAAAAGATGCATCCACTGGGAAGGTACACACTTTTGCTGATCCGGCAGCAATAGACGCGTTGATTCATAACCGCGATATGCGTTTGAATGCACCAGTGCAAACTTCTACTGTCGAACCATCATTTGGCTCTGCTGTTCGAGATTTCGCTGGTAGTGCGGGCAAGATGGCTGGCGATGTTGGGTATGGACTTATGCATGGGGTAAACGCCATTACACAAGGCCGGGAAGCATTGCAGACACACGACACCAGCCCCATAGAATCTGCTTTACATGGTGTAAGCGCAGCGGGTAGTGCTGCGGATATTGCTTCAAATTTTATGAAAGATGTGTGGCGTAATGGCGTGCGTAAAAACATCAGCCCGCTCTCTGTCGTGGGAGCTGGTGCCGCTGATATTGCGCAAGGATATGGTGCTGCCACCGAACCAAAACAACCCAATGAATCCCAATCGGATTACCAAAAACGTGTGTACACCGGTCAGATGAAAATTCCATCTACCATTGCCAAAACAGCTATTGGTTTAATCCACCCAATTGCTGGAATGGCTTCATTTTCTCCACCCCTATCCGTGGATTACGCCAAGACACACCCAAAGCAGGTGCAGCGATGGGTGGATACTGGCATGTACGACAATCCAGAGTCAATTACAAGCGGTGTTCCTATGCGTCATTAAGATCGACCGCACACCAAAGCCAATGAAACCAGCATTACGATAAAAAACCAAAGCATTATTTTCTCCAGATCACGTTGGTTGTCTCCCCGGCGTGAGGGCAATAAGCCCTGTTGAACCCCTCCACCGTAACAAGTGGAGGGGTCTTTTTTTACTGGTTCCGAATTTGCGCCATGCGCTCGGCCACCAAGTGATTCAGCGACCGCGCAGCCTCAATGCAGCGTTGGCGCTCTTCCTTGATGATCTCAGGCGCTGCCGCTGCCACAAAGGCGTTTGCCAGCTTTATCAGGTCATCCTGAAGGAAGTTGTACTCACCCTCCAGCGTGGTGTTCATGAAGGTTTCTACAACCTGTTCTTTGCTCAAAATCATTTCAAACCCCTTCCAAGGTGCCTTGCTCGGGCACAGTAGCTGCCGTCTCCAGCATAATGCCTTTGCTCATGAGCTGGGCAACGTCCAAGGTCTTGGCGACCCGAACGTCAAAGGTTTTGCCAGCGATGTGGCGGATGGCTTGGGCTTGGCTTGCGGCCTGCACAAGGTGGGATTGGTCACCGTTGGTGACGACGTAAATGCGTTGATCTGCTGCCATAGTTTTCTCCAGTTAAAAATTAAATGCTTGCAAGTTTGGGGGCCTGCGGACGGTTCCACAA
>CAIPID010000366.1 GCA_903865015.1 uncultured beta proteobacterium
ACTGGCCTTGAATTTATGCTCTTTCATCAAGTCATAAACCGAATCAAGTGGCGCTTGGATTGGGCTACCGACAGTCCAGCGTTTGATATTGGTATTCACAACCTCAAAGGTTTCACCCAGGCCCTGAATGAGAAGCTCTGGCTTAGCAGTTGGCCCAGAAGCAAAGAAAAAATTATTTGGACCTCCAAACGGATCGTCGATTCCTGACATCCCTGAAGCGACCATTGTGACAGATGCGGCGCCATTACGAGCCGGCAATCCACCAAATTGAAATGCTTTTTCTACATGCTCCGTATCACGGGCGTAATTCGATAAGCCACTCGCCTGCTGCGTTGTATAAGAGAGCGCTTGGCGAACTTGTCTTGTTGTAAGTTTGGCCAAAGCCGCACAGGCTGCGGTAGCTCCAAACATTGGTCCAAAAGAATGTGTCCCATGACCGAGTCTGGCAAAAGCATAATCACCCAAGGACAAAGACATCCTACAATTAATGTCATAACCTAAGGCCACCGCGCGCAATAACTCCACACCATTGGCATTTGAAAATTCGGCCATCGCAAGCGCCGCGGGAACAACCCCTGCGCCTGGATGAGTGAGCGACGCAGCATGAGAGTCATCCGTCTCATCAGCATGGGCAAGCATGCCTCCTGTGAGAGCTGAATTCACAACGGTCGTGATAATTTTCGTACCTGGCACACAGGCTTGAGGAGTACCACCTTGTGTATTGATATAGGCAATCGCTCGTTCCCCAGCTAGCAGATGTGTGCCAGAAATCATTGCAGCAATCGTATCGAGTAAATGGTGTTTGGTCGCTTCGGTGGCCGCCTCGGGTATAGCTTTTAATCCAGCTGCTGCGATGTAATCAGATACGGTGAGGGTAATCGGTGAAATTGCTGCACTTGCTTCTGCTGAAGATGCAGCATGGACACGAAACCCCAAAGGCGACAGGGCACTTGAAAACAGCCCCGCCCTTATGAGGGCACGACGACTTTTACTTATCGCTTGATTATTTTTGAACATAATGATTATCTCTTGTATTTTTTATAAAAATTATTTCATGCAAGTTTTTGTTTAGCCGTCTCACGGAAAGACATCACCACAAATACAGCAGCCACAGCGGAAGCACTCAGATAATAAGTTGGAGAAATGGGTGATCCTGTTTTTTCAATTAACCACGTAGCAATAAAAGGAGCAAAACCACCAAAAATCGCATTACCCAGGCCGTAACCAATAGACATCCAAGTCGAACGAATATTGGTCGGAAAAATCTCAGCCACTGCAGCAGGGCCCGGGCCACATAACAAGGAAATCATCAGTGCAAATATAATTTGCACACACAGTACCGTTGTAAAACCAGGACTTGCAACCATTAAGCTGAACAGTAAATACGGCAAAATCACGAAACTTACACAACCAAGAATCAATAATGGCTTTCGCCCCCATTTATCAGACAGATGTCCCCATATCGGGATTGTCACGACGAGAACCAAAAGACCAATAGAGTTTGACCAAAGAGCATCACCCCGTGTGAGACCCGCATATTTTTGAGTAAATGTTGGCATGTAAGCCAACAAAATATAGAACGCAATAGACCACAAAACTGAAAAACCAAACACCTTGGCAGCCATCTTGACTGCCACGCTAGTTTTAGGTTTGTTTACTGTGTGTTCTTGCGCTTTCGCTTGCCGATAAGCTGGCGTCTCTTCTAGATTTCTGCGCATATAGACGCCAACCGGACCAAGCACGGCCCCAAGTAAGAACGGCAAGCGCCAACCCCATGCTTGCATTTGATCGGCAGTCAGGGCGCTAGTCAGTAAAGCAGTAAGCAAAGATCCTGACAGTAAGCCGGCAGCAACCGTGGCTTGTTGCAAACTACCAAAAAAACCACGACGCTTTTCAGGAGACCACTCAACAATAAAGGTCGTCGCCCCTGCCCACTCTCCTCCAGCAGAGAAACCTTGAACGAGCCGCGCGGCGACTAACAGGATGGGCGCTAATAAACCAACACTATTAAAGGTCGGTAAGCAACCGATCGCAACGGTACCGGCAGCCATTAAAAACATAGTGAGCGTCAGAGAGGTCTTACGTCCCTTGACATCACCTATGCGACCAATCACGATAGCACCTAGGGGTCTAACCAGAAACCCGACTCCAAATGCAGCAAAGGCAGCAAGCAATTGCGTAACTTCGTCACCATCAGGAAAAAAGTTCTTACCGATCAGCGCAGCGAGAAAACCGTAGACAGCAAAGTCGTACCATTCGAGCAAATTTCCCAAAATAGCTGGGAACATAACTTTTTTACCCATATTCTGGTGCGTATCTGACATAAGACACCTATAAGAAACTAGAAATGGAAATCCCAAATGAAACATAGACAGTCAAAGCTAAAGCCGAATTTAATAGTAAGCTCGCCTAACGGCAAGTAATAATTGCATTTGAATATGGTGCACTTTTTTAATTCTTTTTATCTATTGCCGTTTATTTCGATTCTTGTTTATATAAAAATAACTTCTATGAGCAAAGATAATGAAACCCTATGCGGTTTCTCCATTAATAGATTTAATACTTTTTTTGAACTGAGTTTACTTTTCGCGTGCATGGTCTTGAATCCAGTATCTGCGGCATTTGCCCAAGGTAGCTACCCGAGTCATGCCATACAGATGGTTGTGCCATTTAGCGCAGGAGGAGGTGCGGACGAAACTGCCCGCGAACTCGCACGGCGTATGAGTGTTATTCTGGGACAAACTATTGTTGTCGATAATCGTCCTGGCGCAGGCAACTCCGTCGGTGAGGCTATTGTCGCGCGGGCTCCTGCGGATGGTTACACACTGCTGTATGACACATCGCCTTTTGCCGTTAATGCTTCATTAAGAAAACTACCCTTTAATTTACGTGCGGATTTGCAACCTGTCAGTCTAGTGGTGACTGCGCCAATGATTCTTGTCGCTGCACCATCACTTCAGGTGAAAAATCTTAGCGAACTCATTGACTACGTCAAACAACGTCCTGGTCAAATATCATTCGCTTCGGCAGGCGTAGGTAGTGCTGCACATTTCGCGGGTGAGACACTCAATGCCATGGCAGGGATTGATATGCTGCACATACCCTATAAAGGCGGAACTGGAGCGATTACGGATGTCTTAGGTGGTCGCGTAGCCGTGTATTTTGCAAGTCCCTTATCGAGCGCTGCCTATATCAATAGCGGCAGACTAAATGGTCTGGCGGTCTCATCGCCTAATCGCTTAGCCGAATTTCCCTCTATCGCCACAGTCGCAGAACACGGACTAGCGGGCTTTGATATTCAAACATGGCATGGGGTGTTTGTCCCACAAGGCACGCCAATATACATCATTGAAAAGCTCACACAAGCGATACAACTCGCTATGTCCGATCAAGCATTGAAGGATCGATTGAGAAAGCAAGGCTATACGCTAATTGGCAATACCCCAAAAGAGTTTTCAGTTTTTATTGATGAAGAAATTTCCCGCTGGGCTAGCATGGCCAAATCTCGCAATATTCTGCTGGATCAATAACATGACTAAGTTGCACATCACAAAAATTTGAAAGAGCTCATCATGGCATTAAAAATAATTGAAAATGGCAAATTTGATTTATCTGTGGAAATCGATGATTTCACCGCTCCCTGGAGACAAGATAAATCCCCCCTTCTACTTCAGCATGGTTTCGGACGAAACGCATCAATCTGGACAACGTGGGTAAGCGAATTATCAGGAGAGTTCCCTCTGATAAGACCAAACCTAAGAGGCGTGAGCGACTGTCCGAGTGATTTTGACGGCAATCGCGATCTAAGCATGGAGCACTACCTTGACGATCTGTGTGCCATATTGGACGCAATGAATATCGCCTCCATTCACTATTGTGGCGAGTCATTTGGAGGTTGTATTGGCTTGGCCTTCGCTGCCAAATACCCTGAGCGAATCAAAACACTATCGCTAATAGGTACGCCTGTTTTTTATGGTCCAAAATGGCAACAAACTTATTCAATGGGACACGGAACCTGGTCCAACGCGCTGAGCATAATGGGACTGGACGCCTGGCTTGCAGCAACCAACGAATCTACACGATTCCCTCCTGGCGTCAGCACAGAATTTATCGAGTGGTACAACAAGATGATTTCAGCCACTGATCCACACGTCTTGATTGCTATGGCTAGACTGATCGAACAAAGCAACCTGCTACCACTCTTACCGCAAATCAAAGCACCTGTCATGCTGCTCAGCCCCATGCAGGGCAAGATCATGAATAATGAACAAGTCGACGCGTACCGCGCAGGACTCGAGAGTTTCACACTAATACGATTCAACACGTCTTTTCATAAAATTCAGTTACTCGAAGCACATATTTGCGCTGAACACATTGCCAACTTTTGTAGTCAGTATGATCAGCGTGCAATGGGGCCGAGGTTTTAAAACTCGTTTTAATAGTCTCAAAAAATCATTCAAATATTAGAAAAAAATAGAAAAAAATTACAACAACCAAGAAGACAAAATATGACAATTGATCGTAGAGCTGTTCTGAAATCACTCTCAAGCATCAGTGTTCTCAATCTAACGCCTACCTTTTTTGCGCTCACGCAAAGCTCTTTGGCATTGGCTCAAAATGAAAATAAAAAATTACTAGCCGAGCAACTTGCTCAATACGCCTTTGATCTTCAAGGCAGCCAAATTAATCAACAGGCGATAGAGTCTGCAAAATATCGGTTTATTGACTCTGTGGGATGCGCATTAAGCGCCTTTAACGAATCGCCTGTCACAATCTGTCGCACGATCGCATCCAGAGCGGGGGTTGGCACATCCACACTCTGGGGTACGTATACTCAATCTCAACCTGAGTTGACGGCATTTTCTAATGGTGTTGCTATGCGCTACCACGATTTGAATGATGTCTATGTAGGGAAGACCACTGGACATCCTAGCGACAACATTGCTGCCTGCTTTGCTGTGGCTGAGTCGGTGAAGGCTACAGGACGTCAATTCCTAGAAGCTTGTGTACTGGCATATGAAATCAATTGCAGATTAATGGATGCAATTGATTTAACCGCAAAAGGCTGGGATCATCCAATTTTTACACTTCCAAGTATCGCACTTGCCAGCTCAAAATTACTCGGAAGTGATGTAAATAAAATGACTCAAGCTGTCAATATCTCGCTTGCGAATTCGATGGCGATGTATCAGACACGGGTTCAACAAATGTCAGACTGGAAAGGTATCGCAGACCCAGATGCCCTAAGAAATGGTGTATTTGCAAGCTTGCTCGCCGCCCAGGGCATGACAGGCCCTGCACCCATTTTTGAAGGAAAAGCTGGATTGTTTGCACAAGTAAGCGGGCCATTTTTATTAGATGTGGAAAAATTTGGTGGCTCCACTCAGGCCTTTAAAATCCTCGACTGTGGCTATAAACTCTATCCTGCTCAAGTCTATACACTTACATCTATTCCCGCTGGAATAGAACTTGCTCGTCAAGCAGGTGGTGTCGACAAGATCAACTCGCTTAAAATTTTCACCACACGTACAGGGTTATTAAAATCTGCCACAGGTCCAGAAAAGTGGGCCCCTGCCACCAAGGAAACTGCGGACCACAGTCTGCCCTATGTCGCCTCACGCGCGATGTTTGATGGTGATATTAATGTCAACAGTTACGCAAAAGAAAAAATCTCTGAGCCAAAAATTTTAGATTTTATGAAACGCGTAACAGTTCAAGAAGACCCTTTATTAAGTACGCGCGAACCCCTCACCACACCCTGCCGCCTGACAGCAGTCTTAAAAGATGGGCGCACACTAACTGTCCAAGTTGATGATTTGGCTGGCTCAGCGACTAGGCCCATGACACGCGATGCGGTGAGCGCAAAATTTGTCCAGAACGTTTCAAGCTTTTTGAATAATATTCAAAGCGAAGCTCTGCTCAACGCTCTTTGGCAAGTTGAGTCAGAATCAAATCTGACAAATCTCGTTCGGCAGATGAAACCCTTATGATGAAAAGAATAAACCTCTTCTCCACTCAACTCAACTCTGACTCTCGAGATAATTGAAAGTCAAATACTATGGGTGATCATCAAACGCATCACTCGGTGCGCCCCAACTCATATAACCGCCATCTACCGGTAGCGTGACGCCAGTAATAAAGGCGGACTGGTCAGAAGCCAAAAACAACATGGCATCGGCGATATGAGTGGGCGTACCAAAGTGCCCCATTGGCGTGCGGCGTTCGACCACTGACTTATCCAGACGGCCTTTATCAATCAGTGCTTGCGTCAAGGGAGTCAAAATATAGCCTGGTGCAATCGCGTTGACGCGAATACCGTTTGCAGCCCATTCGCAACCAAGTGTTCGTGTCAGCATTGAAATACCCGCTTTCGCTGCGCTGTAGGCATTACGATAAGTCAGCCCGATCACCCCAGCAATAGAACTGATGTTGATCACGTTGCCCTTACCCTGCTTGAGCATGACTGTGGCACAAGCCTTAGTCATCATGTAAGAACCGGTCAGGTGAATATCAAGCAGCCTACGGAAATGCGCCATGTCCTGCTCGATCGTTGGTTTAACCTGGTCCGCAATCCCGGCACAATTAATTAACACGTCAATCCGGCCGAGTTGTTTCACGACCGTTTCGACAACGTGATTAACCTGTGCTTCGTCTGCGACATCGCACATCAGACCAATATGCTTTGAACCTAAAGTTGATGCGGCCTGTTTGGCATCGCTTTTATTGATGTCAACGATCACAACCGTCGCGCCTTCACGCGCAAAGGCCTGTGCGCCAGCTAAACCAAGTCCACTCGCGCCGCCAGTAATCAATACAACATAAGGGTTAAGTTCAGGATACATGCTTGTCTCTTCATAGTTTTTATGAGAACAAGCTTATCCTACTCCTGGCGTAAATGACAAGCCACCATTCGCCCAGAAGGCAAGATCGTCTGTTTAGGCTCTTGCGTTTTGCAAATAGCCATTACATCGGGGCAACGTGTATGAAAATGACAGCCACTTGGTCGTTTAACGGGGCTAGGAACATCGCCCTGCAAGACAGTACGATTAGTTTTCTTTTGTGGGTCAGGTACAGGCACGGCCGATAACAACGCCGACGTATAAGGGTGCTGGGGATTGGAGAATAATTCCGAGCGATCAGCGAGCTCAACAATGCGGCCTAGATACATGACCGCCACGCGATGGCTGATATGTTCGACAACGGCCAGATCGTGCGCCACGAACAGATACGAGAGCTGGAATTCGTCCTGCAGATCCATCATCAGGTTGATGATCTGAGCCTGGATCGATACGTCC
>CAIPID010000367.1 GCA_903865015.1 uncultured beta proteobacterium
CCCAGATACAGCGATAGAAGGAGATTTTGGTTTTTTAAAAGTACTTTGTCCTGATCACGATATGGATGCTTTAACCGAGGGACTCGGTAAGGTTTGGTTGACACAAACAGTCATGATGAAACGTTATGCTTGCCACATTACTGCGCATACTCCGGTAGAAGGAACGCTCGCGCTCATGAAGCAGCATCAGTTTACTGGGGACGATGTGGCTGAAGTCGATATCCAGGCAATTGATCGTGCTGTGCGTGTCAATAGCATTGCTCAGCCTAAAGATATTTTGTTGGGGCAATACAGCATTCCATTTTGTGTCGCTTTATCTCTATATAGAGATCCGATTGACCCGCGCTCGTTTGATGCGTCCGCTATCGCCGATCCGCGCATTATGGGGATTGCTTCAAAAATCAAGATGCGCAAATTGCCACCACCAGACAATATGTCCGATATGACCAGTATCGTGACAATAAAACTCAAGGATGGGCGTGAATTCAGTCAACGCACAACCACATTTATGGGAACACCTGAAATGCCGATGGATGTAGTTGGATTGAAGCAGAAATTTTTGATGTTGACCAAAGATTTTGGTACTGCACATATGACTGAAATTTTCAATCGTTTACAAGCTCTTGAAACGCAGTCAGATGTGCAGTGGATCGGCAGTTGAGTTTATTGATTAAGTGCACCATAGATGAGCGCACTTAATTTTTCACGATACTCTTTGCGAATTTCACCTGGTGTAGCCGCCATGACTACAACGACCATTTTCTCTTTTGGATCCGCCCAGAAAGTGGTGCCATAAGCACCGTTCCAGGTGTAGTCGCCGATATTGCCGTTAATGGCGGCGAGCCCACGTTCTTTTCTCACCGCGACACTCAGTCCAAAACCATAACCAGCTCGACCAGCCTCTGTGTTGGTCAGCTCATTTTTGACCGTGTTGCCTAGATGATCTGCCGTCATGAAAGCGACGGTCTGCGGACCTAACACTCGCTTGCCATCGATCGTGCCGCCATTCAACAGCATTTGCCCAAACCTTAGATAGTCCGCAGCAGTACCATAAGCGCAGCCGCCGCCACAATCATATTTAAGGTCTGCAGTTAGGATTGGCATGGATTGGGGCTTGCCAGTGATGGGATCAACAGGCAGAGGTTGCGCAAAGCGCGATGCATTTTTGGTCGTTTTTGTGAATCCCGTGTCAACCATGCCAACTTTGTTCCATATGCGTTCCCGCATGATTTCACCAAGTTTTTGACCTGTCATCTTTTCCTGAATCAGACCCATTACGTCAAGCCCAAAACCATAGTTCCATACTGTGCCGGGTTCGTGCAAAAGTGGTGTCGCGGCAAGCTTGTCGATTAGCTGAGGGCCAGTGTATTCAAAAGCGGACGCGGCTGAGCCTTCAGGAAATTGTTTGTGGATGGGTGTCGCACCGCGCCCGCCATAGGTCAGCCCGTTGGTGTGGCGCATGAGATCTTGCACGGTGATGGGGTTTTTAGTGGGCGTGGTGGTGACGTTGCCATCTGCTCCGACATGGCCTACCTTGATGTCCTTGAATTGCGGAAACCACATTGAGACTGGGTTGTTCAGTGTGAGGCGACCTTCTTCATAAAAAGTCAATGCGCTGACGGCCGTCATGATTTTAGTCATGGAGGCCAATTCAAAGATCGTATCCTTGGTCATCGGGATTTGACTTGCCTTATCGCGAAAGCCATAGGCTTCAAAAATGACTAGCTTGCCATTTTTAGCAACCGCGATAACTGCGCCAGGCATTTGGTTTTTCGCGATTTCATTTTTGAAAAATGTATCAATCCGCTTGATGCCTTCTGCTGAAAAACCTTGGGACTGGGGCGTGGCGAAAGGCAGTGGTGTGGCTTGCGAAGTTTGAGCTTGTACGTGACTCGTCACCCCAGTTAGTGCAGCGGCAACGAGCACTGCAGAAGTCATTAACGTTATATTTCTTTTCATTTATTTGTCTCGGATTTGAATAAAATGATCTTGGTGCAGAAAATAGTCGTGTAGATCTCGAAGATTTAATCAGCGTAGCCTGGCAGCTCGCGATCTAGCACGCGCATCATCGCTTCAAAGTAGAGATTGTCACGTTCCGCACGTGTATGCCTGTCGTTGACTGGCGGTTTTTGCACTGCGGCCACCACTTCTTTTGAAAGCAATTGCAATGGTTTTCCAGTGCTCATCGCAAGGACCTGGGCACGGCATACGCGTTCAAGTTTATAAAGACGTTTATAGGCTTGCGCAACGGTATCCCCAACCACCAGCACGCCGTGGTTTTTCATAAACATAATGCGCTTGTCACCCAGGACATGGGCTAGTCGCTCGCCTTCGGATAAGTCGTCGGCGGTATTGTTGTAGCCATCGTCGTAGGCAATGTGGCCGTCATAAAAGGCCGCTGTCTGACTCAATGGCAACAACCGATTATCCTGGAGCAGATTCAGTGTTGTCGCCCAATTCTGGTGAGTGTGCAGTACAACCTTCGCGCCTGTGATCCGATGGAGTGGGGCATGGATGCACTGAGCAGACAATTCCACAATCCCCTTGCCCTCGAGGGTTTCACCTTTCTCGTTGAAAATTACCATATCGCTTGCGCGTGCTTCGGACCAATGAAAGCCGAAGGGCAGAATCAAAAACTGATCTGTCGTGCCAGGCACCAGCATGGTGAAATGGTTGTCGATGCCTTCGTCCAGATCATCCAGTACGGCGAGCCTGTTGGCTGCGGCCAGATGGATCTTTGCTTGTTGCACTGCATCAATGTTTTGATTGGTTTTTAGGTTGTGCACGGACATGTTGTCTCCTTCGGGTTTTTTTAAAGATCTTACCTGAGGGGAGCGCACAAGTCATACATATTCTATTTCCATCACTAATTTAATAGTCATGGAGCGATTAAAGCTTATAGCGCTGAACTACGAGGAACAGCTATTTCTGCTGTTCTTTGGGAAAGGGCCAGTCTCATATCTTTACGCGCGCCTGCCGCCGCATGGCGTCGGCACTCATCAGCGGTAGCGGGCTTAAATTCGGGTACGTCCACGGGTTTATGGTTATCGTCTACCGCGACCATGGTGAAAAAACAGCTATTCACATGCCGGACTTCTTGCGTGCGAATATTCTCCGCCAGCACTTTGATGCCGATCTCCATGGACGAGCGGCCTGTGCGATTGACTGAGGAAAGAAAGTGCACCATCTCCCCGACATGGATTGGTTGCTTGAATGTGACTTGATCAACACTCATCGTCACCACGTAGCATCTTGCATACCGGCTGGCACAGGCATAGGCTACCTGATCCAAAAGTTTCAGGAGATTACCGCCATGGACGTTACCAGAGAAATTTGCAGTATCTGGCGTCATCAACACTGTCATGGTCAGTTGATGTGCGGGCAGGTTAGTCATTAAAGCCTCAGTTGTATTTTCGGGCGACCCAGAAAGTAGTGCCTTGTGGGCCATATTTTTCAGAGTGGGGGACATCGCTATCGAGTTTAAAGGTGGAGCCGGGAGTCAGATGGGCAGTGGTACCCCCAGAGGTGAACCACATTTCTCCTTCTGTTACGAGCGCTTGGACAGAGAATGGATGCGTATGGGTATCAAACGTGGTGTTGGGATCCCATTTGCGTTCAAGAATCTCGTCAAAACCTGCAGCTAGAGATTCTTCTTTGAATTTTTCTATATTGATCATCGTCATGTTTGCTATTCAGTCTTAGTGAAAAGAAAATAAAACATATCAGGATTGTTCCACAGAATGATCTACAAGAAAATTTAATTTTGCCTAGGAGGTTATTAGCTTTTATTGATGATAAGTCGTAAGATTTTCATTTACAGTCACCGCATATAATCAGAGCCCTTTATGCAAACAGCCATCGCTTACCTGGTCGCAGCAAGACGTTGCGAAATCGATGAGCTCGAACAGTTGAATCGAACTTGCGAACTAGTGCGGGTGACGAGCGAACTGGTTCAGAATTTGCAGAGCGAGCGCGGTATATCGAATATCTATGCCGCCTCTGGCGGACAGCACTTTGACGGGCGCCGGCAAAATAGCTGTGCCGTGACTGACACGGCACGAGAACAATTTTTGTTGTGTTTGGCCAGCATCGAACCTGCTCACGGTATTGCGGGTGGTTCAAGGCTGTTTGTACGGATCGCCGTCGCTCTGCATGCTCTAGATGCATTGACATCAATCCGATCGGCTATAGAGGGGAGGGCAAGTTCGCCTGTCGAGTCCTCCGATCGATACAGCCACTTAATCTCAACCCTGCTAGCACTTGTGTTTGAGGCAGCTGACATTGCAGTGGATCCTGAGGTTTCCAGACTTTTAGTTGCATTGTTTAATCTCATCCAGGGTAAGGAATTTGTCGGCAGGGAGCGTGCCACTGGCGCCAGATCTTTTGTCAGCGGACTGGTGAGTGCGGACGATCTACGTGTGATATCCGATGCGATCGAGTTGCAAGAGCAGTGTTTTGAGAGGTTTGAAGCTTTTTGTGGTGATTCGGTACGTGGGCAATGGAAGGCACTGCAAACCATCATGCCTTTAGTCGTTATTGAGCGGATGCGCAGACAGCTGTTGATGCCAGGTCTAAAGGCCGATGCAGCGCTTGCCGAGGTCTGGTTTAATAGTTGCTCGGAGCGTATCAATGA
>CAIPID010000368.1 GCA_903865015.1 uncultured beta proteobacterium
AGAGAACATCGCACGCACAATTCAAGAGCTAAAAAAATTTTACACTTACTCCCCTCTTGCGCAGACAATTCCTGAAAATGTCACCCTATCAATATTATCCAGCCTTGAGCAACAAAGATTTCCAGCTTTTTCTTATGCCAACTTTGATGTAATCAGAGCAAACAGACTTGTGAAAGGTAGTCGCGCTAATGCATCAATGGGTCTAACTTCCTGCCTGGATGAGGTAGGTATATTCGCGGCACTTGCCATGACAATGCCTCCGGGAATTATCCAGAACGTCATCGCCCTGTCCTGCGTATCTCACTACACGGCTTTCGCCTGGACGGCTACAGGTGAAATATGTTGGTTTTACGGAAAAAACAAATTGTTCGGTCAAGCGCAATGGCGAGACCTCGTGAATCAGGAGTTTGGTGGGGACTCGCAACGCGCCTTCAATCAACGAATGATTGATTTTGACTGTATCACTACTGTTGCCGGTACATTTGAATTTAAAACGGGTAATACTTCAATTCCCCAAGATCATATAGATGAAATCGTAGAAAAACTTGATCAGTTTTTTGGATGTCGCCTCAGCCAGCTTTCTGCTGGCTTGGAACAAAATCAAACTGTCTTTCCGGAATTAGCCATCACCCCGATCCTCAGAGAGTTACTGGGCACACAATCGATCGAACACGCAAGAGCTCGGCTATTACGTTCCGATGAAAGTTCCTGCCAACAAGTTCTCTACTCTTACCGCAGCCTCGAACTAAAGTCGCTTCACCCCTACCTTCAAATCGCAAGAGAAAATTCACAATGTAAAAAGCGCGGGCTTGCGCTTCTATCGGTTGAAGAGGCGATTGAACTCGTGCGCAATATAGCGGGACAACAGTCTATTTTTGATGATCGATTACGTATCGCGATGCCAGACGAAACTCTTCGCCTGCAAACCGGTTCCGATATAGATAAAGCACTTCTGCTTCATGTGCTAATCGAGCATTTTCATACAACTTCTGATATGACTGTCCACACTTACACACTTATTACGCAAGATGACAGCTATGTTTTGAGCGGGGATTTTTGTCTCAGTCTCAAATCGATGAGCATTGCCCGCCCCCCCGCAGCTGGAGTGATCATGAAATTTTCAGACCCGCTTGCGACATGACCCAAACACCGCTTACGCAGCCTACTGCAGTGTCGACACCTTGGTCACGACAAGAGCGCCTCATTATTTGTTGCGTCTGCTTAGCCGCCTTCACGTTTCAGTTTGAAGCGTTTTTAATTAATGTGGCGCTCCCTTCAATGGCAATTGAATTAGTAGCCTCCTCAACAGAAATTTCCTTCGCAGTCCTGACCTACTTGCTCGCCACCACCATCACTCTTGTACCGGCTGGCAAACTTGGCGATCGGTTTGGCTTGCGTCGTACATTTTTGACCGGCTGTGGGGTCGCAGCGATCGCGACACTGCTCTGTGGCGTATCCACTTCGCTATTAATGCTCCTGCTAAGCAGATTTCTCCAAGGTCTCGGTATCGGCATGATCGTAGCCAATGCCTACGCCATCATCCCTGTCTGGATCGACAAGACCCATGCTGGCCGAGGGTATGGCATGCTTTCACTTGGCGCGGGCTTGGGCATGGTTGCAGGCCTGCCCGTCGGCGGCGTGCTGTCGTACGTATTGAGCTGGCATTGGATTTTCTTGGCTACGGCACCATTTTTTGCTGGACTTTTCTGGCTTGCCTGGAAAGTTCTACCGCGCGAGCACTGTCAAGCTGGCACAGAGGTAAAGCTCGACTGGCTTGGATTGGTGACGTTTGCTTTGATGCTGAGCTGCGCCGTACTCACCTTGAGCCTGATAGCAGAAATTGGCTGGGGATCATCAGCAATTCTGTCGTTGTTGGTCATCACCATTTTTTGCGTTGGGTTATTGCTCATCCGCAGAAATAAGCCGCCTTATTTGTTCACTCCAGCAATATTTAAAATTTCAGGCCTGATCCCGGGATTATGTGTTCTTTTTATTTTTTCGGCTGCTGTGGGTGGCTTGCGTTTTTTACTACCCTTTTACCTTCAGCTCGGTTGCGGACTGTCCGTATTGATGAGCAGTATCTTATTGCTCACCTATCCGATCAGTTTTGCACCTGCAGGGTTATGGGCAGGACAACTGGCTGATCGAGCCAGCTCACGACGCATGGTGATTTATGCTTGCGTACTTGTAGCAGTACTCTGCTCAATATTTGTATGCTTTTTTAGTCAGCTGGGCATCTGGTTTTTTCTGGTGTTTATACTCGGCTTTGGCTTCTCAAATGGCATGTTCTTTGCACCGAACAATCGCTTTTGCATGACCTACGTTCCCGAAACTTTAAAAAGCGAAGCTAGCGCGCTGTTACCTGTCACGCTCAACATGGGCACATTGATTGGAGTGAGCGTATTTGAGACGGTATTTACAATTCACATCCCTGATGGCGTAATGCTTATTCAGAATTACACCTCCCGCTCAGAAGATTTGTTGGGTTTTCTAAACCACGGATTAACTGATGCGTTTATTTTGGCCGTATTTTTGCTGTGCGCTGCAGCGTTACTTGCGTGTCTGACGTATCCGTCCGCAATGAAAACCAACAACAATTAGTAACAAAATTTTGGCTCAATACGTATTGTTTTAATGCCAGCCACCCGACTAAAATTTGAGTGATGAATATCAGACTCACAAAACTCGAAGCACTCATCCCAAATCTTGCCACGCGAGAGGATTTGCTTAAAACTAAAGCCGACATGAGGGAGGACTTGCTTAAAGCACGTGGGCAACTTGAGGTATCCATCCAAAAAATAGAAACCACCGTGCACCAAGAGATGACAAAACAAACCTGGACCCTCGTTAAATGGATGACTGGTTTTTTGGGGACGCTGCTCCCGTCCTTAGTAGCAGCGACTTTTTACATCGCGCGGCACGTACACTAAGAAAAACCTAGCGATCCCTGTCCACAGCAAACGCACAGAGCGCCAACAAAGAATCTTTATATCCCGATGCAGGGAACGCGTCGAGCGCCTCACTAGCTAAACCAGCCTCAGCCATCGCACTTTGCCTGGCATGCTCTAACGCCCCGGTTTCCTGAATAGCGAGTGCCACCGCATCAAAATCAGCCTCACCATGCTCAATCGCGTGACGAATCAGTGCTTGCTGGCTCTCTGAGCCCACCTCCAGCACCCTGATCAGGGGCAAGGTTGGCTTACCTTCACGTAAGTCATCGCCAACGTTTTTACCCAACGCAGTCGCATCACCACTGTAATCCAGTACGTCGTCAACTAACTGAAAGGCCGTCCCGATATGGCGCCCATAGGCTGCGGCCGCAGACTGCTGCTCAGCCGTGGCTCCTGCCAGTACGGCGCCCGCCTCGGCAGCGGCTTCGAACAACTTGGCTGTTTTAAAGCGCACGACCTGCAGATACCGCGCCTCGGAGACATCTGGGTCATGAATATTCAGCAGTTGCAGGACTTCGCCCTCGGCAATCACTGTTGTTGCACCCGACATAATCTGCATGATCCGCATGCTGTCGACATCAACCATCATTTCAAAGGCACGCGAGTAGAGGTAGTCACCCACCAGGACGCTGGCAGCATTGCCAAAGACAGCATTTGCCGTACTGCGCCCACGCCTCAGATCAGACTCGTCCACGACATCGTCATGCAGCAAGGTGGCGGTATGGATAAACTCAACCACAGCAGCCATCAGGTGCTGGTGGCTGCCCTGATAACCAAGGGCCTGGGCGACCATCAACAACATGGCTGGCCGCATGCGTTTGCCACCCGCGCCAATGATGTAGTCGCCGATCGTACGGATCAGGACCACTTCGGAGTTGAGACGGTCACGAATCACGGCGTCAACCGCTTTCATGTCGCCAGCGACGGGGGAGAGGAGTTCGGAGAGCTTATGCACAGGACTTTCTTTTGACTTTCAAGTAGTTAGGCGTTAATATTCCGGGTTCGGCATTTTGGCCGAAGAAATGTAATTAATTTTGTAATGTCAGTAATGAGATTTATAAAATTGCATGCATTTCATTTTCATTGCACTAAACACGAGGTTAACCCATGTACGCGGTCATAAAAACCGGAGGCAAGCAGTATCGCATTGCTTCAGGTGAAAAACTTAAAATAGAACAGATACCGGCAGACATTGGGCAAGAAATCACGCTGGATCAAGTGTTATCCGTAGGCGAAGGCGACCAATTAAAAATTGGTACCCCGCTTGTGGCTGGCGCTGTGGTCAAAGCAACGGTTCTTGCGCAAGGACGCCATGATAAGGTCACGATCTTCAAGATGCGTCGTCGCAAGCACTATCAAAAGCATCAAGGTCACCGTCAAAACTATACCGAGATCCTGATCGGCGACATCACAGCTTAATTGCTGCGATTCCCGAATATTCAGATCTCGTCATGCAGGAGTAAAACATGGCACAGAAAAAAGGCGGGGGTAGTACCCGCAACGGTCGTGACTCAGAATCGAAACGACTAGGCGTTAAAGCCTACGGTGGCGAACTGATTCCGGCAGGTTCAATTATCGTGCGTCAGCGCGGCACAACCTTTCACCCAGGCACAAACGTGGGCATTGGCAAAGACCATACCCTGTTCGCGCTGATTGACGGTCACGTCAAGTTTTCAGTGAAAGGCAAACTCAACAAGTCGACCGTTTCGGTCCTCTCGGCTGAGTAATCGGCTTTCAAGCCTTTAAAAGCCCTGTCGCCGAGCGGCAGGGCTTTTTATTTTTACGGTACCATCATCAAATGAAATTCGTCGACGAAGCAACCATTGAAGTCATTGCTGGCAAGGGCGGCAACGGCGCGCACAGCTTTCGCCGTGAAAAATTCATCCCTAAAGGTGGGCCCGATGGCGGTGACGGCGGGCGAGGTGCGAGCATCTTTGCGATCGCCGACCGTAACATCAACACCCTGATCGATTTCCGTTATGCCCGCAAGCATGTCGGCAAACATGGCGAACACGGCCGTGGCTCCGATATGTATGGCGCAGCTGCAGCCAACATCACCCTGCGCGTACCGGTCGGCACCATTATTTATGATGCCGAGACAGGCGAAGAGCTCTTTGACCTCAACCATCACGAACAGCAAGTCGTATTGGCTGCTGGCGGCGAGGGTGGTCTGGGTAACGTACATTTCAAATCCAGTGTTAACCGTGCGCCAAAGCAATGGACGCCTGGCAAGGATGGCGAGCAACGTCGCCTCAGGCTTGAGCTCAAAGTGCTGGCTGATGTCGGCTTGCTGGGCATGCCTAATGCGGGCAAATCCACGCTCATTAGCCGTATTTCCAACGCAAGACCCAAAATCGCTGATTATCCGTTCACCACACTACATCCTAATCTGGGTGTGGTGCGTACCTCCGAATCTCGCAGTTTTGTTGTTGCCGACATTCCCGGACTGATTGAGGGTGCCTCCGAAGGCGCCGGTCTCGGTCACTTGTTTTTACGCCACCTGAGCCGTACGCGTATTCTTTTACATCTGGTGGATGTGTCCTCGCAAGATCCGGACGAGGATGCTGTTGATCGTGCCGTGGGTGAGGCGCGCGCCATCGTCGAAGAGCTGCGACTGTATGACGAAACGCTCCACAACAAGCCGCGCTGGTTAGTACTAAACAAGCTCGACATGGTGGCTGATCCTGAAGACGTCAAAAAACGTTTTCTGAAAGCCTATAAGTGGAAAGGTCCGGTCTATGCCATTTCCGCACTCTCCGGTGATGGTACCCAGCAATTGATTTGGGATCTCCAGGATGCGATTGATGCCTACCGTCAGGAAGACAACATCGCCGAAGACCGTGCGGCAGGCACATTCGTTGCGGATGATCCACGTTTTGACGAAACACGTGTCGATGCTGACACGCGCGCCCCGCTCAAAGACGATTAATCACTCACGTACTTTCCTCATGACAGACCAGACTTCTCCTGTATCCGTTATTGCTCGCGCTTCGCGTATCGTCGCCAAAGTAGGCTCATCACTGGTGACCAATGATGGTCAGGGACTCGACCGCGAAGCCGTGGCCCATTGGGCTCTACAAATTGCGGCCTTACGCAAGCAAGGCAAGGAAGTTGTACTGGTTTCAAGCGGAGCGATTGCCGAAGGCATGGCGCGTCTGGGGTGGTCAAAACGCCCCACCTCCATGCACGAACTCCAAGCCGCTGCAGCCGTCGGTCAGATGGGTTTGGCCCAAGCCTACGAGGCGGCCTTCTCATTACACAATCTCCGAACAGCCCAAATCTTGCTAACCCACGAGGACCTTTCGGATCGTCAGCGCTATCTCAACGCACGCTCGACGCTCTTTGCACTGCTCAGACTAGGAGTAGTGCCAATTGTGAACGAAAATGACACGGTGGCAACCGATGAAATCGCTGTCGGAGACAACGACACACTCGGCGCCCTGGTCACTAATCTGATCGAAGCCGATGCATTGATTATCCTCACCGATCAACGTGGCCTGTATGAGGCAGATCCCCGTCGCGATCCGAACGCGCGATTTGTATCTCACGCGAAAGCTGGGGATCCGGCACTGGAGGCGATGGCTGGTGGTACGGGTAGTGGGATCGGCAAGGGTGGCATGCTCACAAAAATTCTTGCGGCCAAACGTGCTGCACGCAGTGGTGCGGACACAATCATTGCCTCGGGGCGCGAGCAGGATGTCATGATCCGTTTAGCCTCTGGCGAGTGCATCGGTACGGAGTTGCACGCCGATGTACCTGTGCTGTCGGCCCGTAAGCAATGGATGGCGGATCATTTGCGTCTGCGCGGCAAGCTCGTTTTAGATCAGGGGGCTGCAAATGCCTTGCGACGGGAAGGCAAAAGCCTTCTGCCCATCGGCGTCAAAAGCATCGAGGGCGAGTTTGAGCCTGGCGACGTTGTGGCTTGCCTTGACCCCGAGGGCCACGAATGCGCGCGCGGGTTGACCAATTACTCCTCTTCCGATGCCCGCCGGATCATGGGTCAACCGTCTTCAAGAATCATAGAAATCCTAGGTAGCGCGAGCGAACAAGAGCTCGTTCACCGCGATAACCTTATCGTGCTTTAAAAGCTTTATGCCTCTGCGCGCATGGGCAGTTCGATATAAAAAATAGCTCCACCAGCCGGAATATTCTTTGCATGAATATTCCCGCCATGCGCCTGAACAATTCGTCTGCAAATAGCCAGCCCAAGTCCCGTGCCTCCTGACCCATCTTTGGTCAGGCTCGACTGAACGAAAGGCTCGAATATATTCTCAAGCTCATTTTGAGGAATTCCACAGCCCTCATCCTGCACATAAAAATGCACGCTATCAGGCAATACCACATCAAGGCCAACAATGATTTTTTGTTCTGGCGAAGAAAATTTCAACGCATTGGCAACCACATTACGCAACACTTGATGAATCCTCATGACATCCGCTTGCAACATCACGGGATTCTCTGGCAATCGGGCCTCGAATGCCACAAACCTCGCACGCAACAAAGGAGAGAGCTCACTTTCAACATCCCTGACTAACTGACGGGCATCAACGCGGGTAAATGCTGCTTGCGATAGCGCGCTGTCTATTTTTGAAATATCTAGCAAGTCATTCACTAAGAGGAGCATACGCTGCCCGGAAGTATGGATGTCACTAAACATACCCGCTAATCTCGCCTGGTCCCGGCTACGCATCAACCCTAGCTCTGAAAAACCCAAAATGGACTGCAAAGGAGTACGTAACTCGTGACTAATGTTGGCAATGAACTCCGCCTTGGTTCTCGCTGCATCCTGAGCACTACGCCATGCCATTCTTGCCATGACTGCAATCACAATGAGCGCCAGCGCGCCGACGAGCACAAACCAAGACAGCAATCTGAACCAGTCGTTCCAGGCCGCAGACATGGGGCGCTCCACAAGTGTGACAAGTGGCCATGCGCGCGAGGTGCGCACGGAGACAATTTGCTCGCCCTCGCCCGCGCCCGAACCGATATACGTGCCTTGCGCGCGAGGCTTTAACTGGTCAATGATCTCGAGGTGACCAGCCATTTTTGTACCGAGTGTCAGCACTTGCGGATAACTTGCGATGACATCACCAGCATAAGAGGTCAATACCGCTGACAAATCGGAATCACCAAGAGCGACAGCCTGAAAATTAGCAAAAAAATCCGGGTTCAGCATGCCGACAAGATAAAACGTTCGTGCATCCTGCGTTTGCACGCGTCTGATGAGTGGTAATGAAAACACCTTGAGCGATGTCGGCAACTGCTGACGATCAATACTCAGATCCTCAAGATAGCGCACGGGGATCAACTTAGACAGTACAGGAGCCTCATTGAGGGGTAGCACCCCAAAGACTTCTAAACCAACCATCTGCCCCTGTTCTTGCGCATGTGTAGACATCACAATCAACCCAGCAGAATCGATTAAAGCCAGACTACGCAAAAAGGTAAGCGAACCCAACACCTGTAATGCAGGCGCACGCAACCGACTGCCCGTTGCATCACCCGCTGTGCGGACCACCTCCGATAAGTCATTGAAGGCTAAGGCTGCGACATCGAGGGTTCTGACAGCATGATCATCGAGCAGGCGGGCAAATAATTCGGCACGCCGTTTGTCGTTACTGATAATTTCATTTTTTTCATACCAGATAATCCAACCAACAGACATCCCGACAATGAGTGAAATAACCGTGACAAACCATAGTCCCTGCCGCGTCAAGGGAGATTTGGTAGCCAGTGTCATCAGGATGCTGGGGCGCGTCATAGGTCAGTCACTTAACAATCATGGGGGCCATGCCATGCCGCTGTGCAGCACGCTCAAGACGGCCATCGCGCTTGATGTCGTCAACAAACTGGTTGATGCGCAGGAGCCAATCCTGATCCCCTGGCTTTAGCGCGTAGGCGTAGGGCAAAACGTCTCGCTGCGTATCGGGTGCAATGAGCCGGATCGAATCGTTACGGTCCAGTACGCGCCGCCCATTTGGATAATCCGTTATGAACACATCGATTCGCCCCGCTAGCAACTCTTTTTCCCGATTCATGGGAGGGCGCACCACGACAATGGAAGCCTGCATCAGCGTGTCGCGCATGACGGGTTCCATGAAGCTCCCAGCCTGGACACCGACCACGACCCCCGACCGGTCGATATCACTCCAACCTCTAATCTGTCGCTGGCCTTTTGTTGTGATGGCATACATGCCGCTTTGCATATAAGAATTGGAAAAGGTCAGGAGATTAGCGCGCTGCGCGATGGCGCCAATCGCAAACATTCCAATCTCACATCGGTCCGCGAGTAGATCGTCAACCAGCGTTACAAAAGAGGAGTCTACATACACAAGATCAACACCCAGATCTGCCGCCAAGGCATGAGAAAGATCAATATCAATCCCGCTTAGCGCACGCGTATGCGGATTTCGGTAAGTGACCCCGTAGTATTCAGGCCAGATACAGACTCTCAATTGACCTGCGTCGCGGATCCGGGCTTCGGTTGACGTCGCAAAACTCTGACCGACCGAAGCACACGTCATAAAAAAAATGCTGAGCCACTGCAGAGTCTTAAAACTCCCTGAAGCGCGAGATCGGGTAAGTAAACGACGCATAAATAATTAAGCCTGATCAGTCGGGTCAATCAACTCTTATATGCATCATAATCTGCCTTTGTGTATCATTTGCAGCAGATATTTCATCTTTTCACCCTTAACAGCCGGTTTTTTGAGATAAAGTTCTTCTCATGCCTTCGACTCATACATCAAGCCCGACCGCTTCAAACGCTGACAACCTCTCTACCATTGAGGTTGCCCAGATGCTCGGATTGGCGGTGCGTTCCGTCCAGCTGATGGTTGATCGTGGAGAGATCCAAGCCTGGAAAACCTCGGGAGGGCATAGACGGATTTCCAAGGACTCGGTCGCACATTGGCTCGCCTCACGTCAGGGGAACAAGCCGGGCCACGAGGCTACATTAAAAGACGCACCACTCCAGCACGACAGCAACGACTACAAAATCCTACTCATCGAGGATTCGAGCCACTTTCAAAACCTCGTAAATCTGCTCATCGGTCAGCATTTTCCTCATGCAAGCGTTCACCTGGCTAACGATGGGATATCCGGTCTCGCAAAGTTTGGACAAATTCAACCGAACTGCCTGCTCGTCGACATCTTGCTGCCCGGTATTGATGGCGCAACGCTGATCACTACCCTGAGATCCGATCCGTTCTTTGCAAGATGCCACCTGGTTATTGTCACAGGATTAACGACCGAACAGCTGGAGCCGTATGCCTTTGCGTTGAAAGGTCTGCCTATCATCCACAAAACGCGCCTGGCTCTAGATCTGATTCCCCAACTGTCTCAGGCCATGGCTCAACAAGTCACAGCCTGACTTTCATGACAGCAAGGCCACATCACGTTTTACTACTCGAGGACGACCCTTTGATGCAAAGGTTTGTGTCTTATGCTCTCGAGGACTTTGATCTGGTGCTCACCTGCTGCAACTCTGTTGCACAAGCAATGCACGCACTTACACAGCAGTCGTTTAACTGGATCCTGACTGACCTGATGCTACCGGGAGAATCAGGTCTAAGCTTCATTGAAAAAATCTCGTGCATGCCCGACCAGCTTGGCTCGGCGCAAATCGTGGCGCTGAGTGCAGGGATTGACCCTGTGATGCAGGACAAACTCACCAAACTGGGCGTCGCGCGCCAACTGCTTAAACCTGTATCAGTCAAAACGCTGCAAGACTTATTTCAGACCGATCGCGCTTCAGCAGTATGTGGCTCAAGAACCGATGGTCGGGCGTGCGCGATTGAGTCGTACTTTGCCGGGCAAACGGTTTTATATGAAAAATTTGCGCATCAATCCCGCATCCAGTTTGGCAGGGACATCACCGAAGCAGACCTTGCCATAGATAAAAAAGACTGTGCTGCAACGCACAATTTGGCGCATAGTCTCAAATCCGTTTTGCTGCTTTTAGGGCATACAGATGCCCATCGTGCTGCCGCCACTCTTGAAAGTCTGACAAAATTCCCTCCGCTGACCCAGCAGGCAGAATCCGCATGGCAAACGCTCAAAAAACACCTCGCACAACTGACGCGCGATCAGCCTCACTGAAAATAAGTTAAGTATGTGCGATCGGCCAAGAAGTCCTATACTTCAACAATCATGCGGGGGTACTTGACGCTTATGCGTCAGGTTGAGAGAGTCCCTTCGTACCAGTACGGATAATGCCGATGCTGGGAGCGTATTCCAAATCCTTTGGAATCCATCCCGATTCGGCTCCAATTAATGCTTGGAGCGTTTCAATGAATGCCAACCCAAAATTTCTGGCTGCAACTGCTGAAGTCGATGCCGCAGCGATTGCCCCCTTGCCCATGTCACGTAAAGTCTACGAAGTAGGCTCGCGTCCTGATATACGCGTCCCCTTCAGAGAAATCGCGCAGGACGATACGCCGACCTCGTTCGGTGGCGAAAAAAATCCTCCTCTGACTGTGTATGACTGCAGCGGACCTTACACAGACCCCGATGCAAAAATCGATATCCGTAAAGGCTTGCCGGAAATGCGCCGCGCATGGATCGAGGAGCGCGGCGATACAGATTTACTCACGGGCCCAAGCAGTGCCTACGGCCAGGAAAGGCTGACCGATCCAAAACTGACAGCGATGCGCTTTGACCTGCGCCGTCATCCACGCCGTGCAAAGTCGGGAGCCAACGTTTCGCAAATGCATTACGCTAGGCGCGGCATCATCACACCCGAAATGGAATATGTCGCAATTCGAGAAAATCTGCGTCGCGAGCAATACATCGAATCACTACGCGCCACGGGTCCTGAAGGCGAAAAAATGGTCAAACGCATGCTGCGTCAGCATGCGGGAGAATCATTTGGTGCATCCATCCCTTCACTCATCACACCTGAGTTTGTGAGAGAAGAAATCGCACGTGGCCGCGCCATTATTCCTGCAAACATCAATCACCCCGAAGTTGAGCCCATGGCAATTGGTCGCAATTTCCTGGTGAAAATTAACGCAAACATCGGCAACTCTGCCGTGAGCTCTGGCATCGGTGAAGAAGTTGAAAAAATGACTTGGGCGATCCGTTGGGGTGGCGACACCGTCATGGATTTGTCGACCGGTAAACACATTCACGAAACGCGTGAGTGGATTTTGCGCAACTCGCCCGTGCCAATCGGTACGGTGCCTATTTATCAGGCACTTGAAAAAGTCGACGGCAAGGCTGAGGACTTAACCTGGGAAATTTTCCGCGACACGCTGATCGAGCAGGCCGAGCAAGGCGTGGACTATTTCACTATCCATGCGGGTGTACGTCTGGCCTACATCCCCATGACGGCGGATCGTATGACCGGGATCGTTTCGCGTGGCGGTTCCATCATGGCTAAGTGGTGCCTGGCGCACCATAAGGAAAGTTTCCTCTACGAACGTTTTGAAGAAATTTGCGAAATCATGAAAGCCTATGACGTGAGCTTCTCGCTTGGCGATGGTTTGCGTCCAGGTTCAGGGTTTGATGCAAACGATGAAGCCCAGTTTGCAGAGCTCCAAACGCTAGGAGAGCTGACCAAAATCGCATGGAAGCACGACGTACAGGTCATGATCGAGGGCCCCGGCCATGTGCCGATGCAGATGATCAAAGAAAACATGGAGATGCAGCTCAAGCATTGCGACGAAGCGCCTTTCTACACACTCGGCCCGTTGACCACCGATATCGCGCCAGGCTATGACCACATCACATCCGGCATTGGTGCCGCACTGATTGGTTGGTATGGCTGTGCCATGCTGTGCTATGTGACACCTAAAGAGCATCTGGGTCTGCCAAACAAGAAAGACGTCAAGGACGGCATCATTACCTACAAAATCGCAGCGCACGCAGCGGATCTGGCCAAAGGCCATCCCGGCGCGTCGATCCGTGACAATGCGCTATCCAAAGCACGCTTTGAATTCCGCTGGGACGATCAGTTCAACCTGGGTCTGGATCCAGACACTGCAAAAGATTTTCATGACGAAACCTTACCTAAGGATTCAATGAAAGTCGCACACTTCTGTTCAATGTGCGGACCGCATTTTTGCAGCATGAAAATTACACAGGATGTGCGTGAGTATGCGCAACAACTCGGTGTGGCAAACGATGCCGCACTCAAAGCCGGTATGCAGGAAAAGGCGATTGAGTTTGTGAAAAAAGGTGCTGAGATTTATCACAAGACTTAATGCAAAAGGCTTCGAGACTTCCTTTCATCGATGCCATGAAAGGCATCGGGTGCATGGCGATCGTCCTGCACCACCTCTCCGTGTATGGGCCGATGTCAGAGATCGTCGGGGAGTCAGCGCCCTGGCTCATTGAAGGGTTGGTTCTTTACGCACGTCTGGCCGTGCAGATGTTTTTTGTGCTGGCAGGTTTTCTGGTTGCGAGCCAACTCGCACCCCTGGGCCAGCCACTTTCAAAGTCCCCTGCGCCACTTATCTGGAAGCGTTACAAGCGGCTTGTTACGCCGTTTGTTTTTGCCGTCGCCTCGGCCACGCTGATTACGGCAATTGTCAGGCCCTGGTTCGCGCATCAATCTCTCTCGGATGCGCCAAGCATCGCTCAACTTATCGCCCATGCGCTTCTGGTACACAGCGTGCTTGACATACAAGCGCTCTCTGCAGGTGTGTGGTTTGTCGCCATTGATTTTCAACTATTCGCGGCGACCGTTCTGCTCACAGCGCTCATGCATCGGACCTCCACGCAATGGCGTATCGCCTATCCAGTATTCATTGTGGTGTTAGCGGCCCTCTCGCTCTGGGTGGTTAACCGTTATAGCCAGTTCGACAACTACGCACCTTATTTTTTTGGGGCGTATGGGCTGGGCATGATCGCTTGCTGGTCATCGCGCCCTGCTCGCGGACTATTAGGACTGTTGATTATTACTGTGCTGGGCGTCATCGCTCTACTGTTGGATTTTCGCAATCCGATTACTGTCGCCTTTGCGACTGCCGTTCTAGTCAGTATCGCCAGTCAAAACGGTTGGCTTGAAAAATGGCCAAAACCTGGCGTTCTGACCTGGCTTGGGCATCGTTCTTATTCAATCTTTTTGATTCACTATGGAATTTGCATCGCGTTTAACGCGATCTGGTATAGATTTTTCCCAACCGGTGTAGCTATCAATGCGCTCGGAATGCTGACGGCGGCGCTCACATCAGTGGGCGCAGGCGCGCTACTGTATCGCTATGTTGAAAGTCAGCAGGGCGTGATTGGCCGGAATAAAAAAACCAGTCTGCTGATCGTATCGGTGATCGCCGCAATCAGCATAGAAAGCATCACCTGGTAGCAGGTTTGGGCAAGCCCCCACCGTATGTGCAGGTGTTTAGCCCAAATTAGGAGCCAGCGAACGCCTGACGTCTTCGATACTGCGACCGGTTCGCTCCACATAGTCTTGCACCTGATCTTCACCAATTGTGCCAACATTGAAATAATGCGACTGTGGATGACTGAAGTAAAAACCGGAAACGCTGGCGGCCGGATGCATCGCATAGCTCTCGGTCAGTAGCATGCCGATATCAGCGCCGTCGAGGAATTCGAACATTTCTTTTTTAACCACATGCTCTGGGCAGGCAGGGTAGCCAGGTGCGGGACGAATACCCTGGTAGCCTTCCTTGATCATTTCCTCGTTGGTCAGTGACTCGTCCGGGACATAGCCCCACAAGTCGGTCCGCACACGGGCGTGCAGTGCTTCGGCAAAGGCTTCTGCCAAACGGTCAGCGAGGGATTTGAACATGATGGACGAATAATCGTCATGGGCCGCCATGAACTCCTGCTCTTTTTTCTCGACACCCAGACCTGCGGTGACGGCAAACAGCCCGATGTAATCCAAAACGCCCGAGGATTTAGGCGCGATGTAATCGGCCAGACACTTATTCTCCACCCCTTCGCGCTTGACACCTTGCTGACGCAAACCACGCCAGGTGAACAAGACCTTTTGACGCGTCTCATCCTGATAAATTTCAATGTCATCATCATTGACCGTGTTAGCCGGATAGAAGGCCACCACGCCATTCGCAGTCAACCAGCGACCATCCACGATACGTTTCATCATGGCCTGCCCATCGGCGAATACTTTTTTGGCCTGCTCGCCGACTACCTTGTCTTCGAGAATCGCTGGATACTGCCCAAACAAACTCCAGGTCTGGAAAAACGGTGTCCAGTCAACAAAACGCGAGAGTTCGGCCAGATCAAAATTCTTAAAGGTGCGTCGTCCAATAAACTTTGGTCGAGGAGGTGTGTACGCTGACCAATCAATCGCTGGCTTGGCGGCCCGAGCGTCCGCGAGCGGGATCAGTGGTGTGGCTTTACGACCTGCGTGACGACGGCGCACTTCTTCGTATTCAACCATGAGCTCTTCGAGATAGGTGTTGGCTGTCTCTGAAACAAGATTTTGCGCAACGCCTACTGAACGGCTTGCATCTGGAACGTAAATCACGGGGCCTTCATAGTGCGGAGCAATCTTGACCGCAGTATGGACGCGACTAGTGGTCGCACCACCAATCATTAACGGAGTTTTGCGACTGCGGAAATACTCGTCACGCTGCATCTCGCTAGCTACATAGGCCATTTCCTCAAGACTCGGTGTAATCAAACCAGACAGGCCGACGATATCTACGTTTTCGGCTTTAGCCCGCGCGAGGATTTCAGCGCATGGGACCATCACACCCATGTTGATGACTTCGAAGTTATTACACTGAAGCACAACGGTGACGATATTTTTACCAATGTCATGGACATCGCCTTTGACGGTCGCGATCAGGATTTTGCCCTTTGCGCGCACATCACCACCCGCGGCGGCAATAAGCTTTTTTTCTTCTTCAATAAAAGGAACGAGATGTCCAACGGCTTGTTTCATCACGCGGGCCGATTTCACGACCTGCGGCAAGAACATTTTGCCCTCACCAAACAAGTCCCCGACGATATTCATGCCGTCCATCAGCGGGCCTTCGATGACCTCGATCGGACGGCCGCCACGATCAGCGATCTGCTGGCGGATTTCTTCGGTGTCTTCAATAATGAAGTTTGTCAGACCATGCACCATCGCATGGGCCAAGCGTTTTTCAACCGGCTGCGCACGCCAGGCGAGATCTTCTTCGCGTTTGATCCCACTGCCTTTGACACTGTCGGCAAACGCCACCAGACGCTCCGTCGGAGTACGCGCATCGTCAGTTTCTTTTAGACCGACAGGCTCGGCGCGATCAAGCACAACATCCTCAACCAGATCACGCAGCACAGGATCAATCTCGGCATAGACGCCAAGCTGTCCGGCATTGACAATCCCCATCGACATGCCTTCGCGAATGGCGTAGTACAGGAACACCGTGTGGATCGCCTCGCGCATCGGCTCATTGCCACGGAACGAAAAGCTCACGTTCGAGACACCACCCGAAATACGCGCGTGCGGGAGATGCTCTCGAATCCATTTTGTGGATTCGATAAAGTCAACGGCATAGTGATTATGCTCATCGATGCCCGTTGCGATGGCAAAGACGTTTGGATCAAAAATAATATCTTCGGGGGGGAACC
>CAIPID010000369.1 GCA_903865015.1 uncultured beta proteobacterium
AAATGCGTTTCTGGACCATCGCTACGTACAGCTTGCCCAATTTTCAATGCGGTCAGTTTTCTGATCACGGCAGGACCTGCGAGCAGACCAATCATCAGCGAGGTCGCGCAGGCCAGCACGGCACGCAACGTGATGTATTCAAACACCGCGAAGCCGCGAATATGGTTATCACCCAACCAACCGAATAGTTCATACAGCATGAGTCACCAAATCTCCGGGTACCGCAGAAAACCGCTCCAAATATTCACGAGCGATTCTTTCCATCCGCATAAAACGCGAACCTTTTATCAATACACTTTTTGCTGCGAGTTTTGCCAATTCATCGTGTACGCGGTCTGTTGACTCGCATACCACCGCACCCGCGCCAAAGGCCCTGGCGCTTTCCTGCGTGGCCTGACCTAGAGTGAGCAATGTTTCGATACCTTTTTGACGGGCATATTCACCCACCTCGTAGTGCATGGCAGGGCCGTTATCGCCTACTTCACCCATATCACCCAGCACGAGCACTCTTGGTCCATTCAAACTCGCCAGAACATCTATCGCTGCGCGCACGGAATCAGGATTAGCGTTATAGGTATCATCGATCATGACAACACCATCAGCCAGTCTGTGAGGCTGCATCCGCCCTGAAACAGCATGGAAATCTGACAATCCTTTGGCTACGGATTCAAGAGGAGCACCCGCTGCAAGTCCACACGCAGCTGCGGCAAGCGCATTGCTTAAGTTGTGGATCCCCGGAACCGACAACTGCACAAGATGGTCGCCGACAGGCGTATGCATCAAAAATGAAGTACCCAAGGCATCCGAAACAATATTGCTGGGCCATACTTGTGCCTGCTGCGTCAAACCGAAACGCAAATGCTCACCCTTATCCGACATGTCATCCCATAGCGATGTATAGATATCATTCGCAGGATAGACACCTACACCACCCGCGGGTAAATTCAACAACACCTGCCCGTTTTCCGTAGCAACCGCTTCAACGCTCACCATAAACTCCTGATGCTCGCGCTGCGCATTATTAACCAGCGCTACGGTCGGTGCCGCAGTGTCAGCCAACACTGCGATTTCTCCTGGATGATTCATTCCAAGCTCAATCACTGCGGCGCGATGCGCGGTAGTCAAGCGCAGCAGGGTGAACGGCACGCCCAATTCATTGTTTAAATTACCTGCCGTGGCTAATCGCTGCGACTCACCAAGCCATGCGGCCAGAATAGAAGCAATCATTTCTTTCGTTGTCGTCTTACCGTTACTACCGGTGACGGCGATTACAGGGATATCGAACTGCCTACGCCATGCCTTACCTATTTGCAACAAGGCCTGACGCGTATCGCCTACTGCAATCTGAGGCAATCCGATCGCTGGATTAACCTGAGTGACAATGGCAGCAATCGCACCTGCTGCGCTGACCTGCTCAAGATAGTCATGTCCATCGAATGTCTCGCCTGCCAGCGCGAGGAACACAGCACCTGGACCGATCCTGCGTGAATCAGACTGAAGATTCAGCCCACCCTTGAGTAGCAGAGCCAGCTGGCTCCATTGCCTGTCATCAAAAGGCGTGCGTTTACCGTTTATTTCTTGATAGGTCTCATGGCCTTTACCTGCGATCAATACAACATCGCCCGGTTGGGCACCCAATACTGCGCGAAGAATCGCCTGCGCGCGATCGGCCTCCATCGCGACATGTGTGGCGCCTTGTGGCAAACCATCAACGATCTGGGCAATGATAGCCTCGGGGGTTTCATCACGCGGATTATCACTGGTTACGATAACCTGATCCGCGAGCCGAAGTGCGATCGCGCCCATCAAGGGACGTTTGCCTGCATCACGGTGCCCGCCACAACCAAATACACACCAGAGCGTTCCATTTTGCTTTGTTGCCAAAGGACGCAGGGCTTGCAGAGCGCGTTCCAGCGCATCTGGCGTATGGGCATAATCAACAATAACGGTAGGTAGTGCGCGGTCCGACATCACTGCGGCGATCTTCTGCAGGCGACCGTCCACAGGCTCTAGCAGGGCAAGCACGGAGGCTATTTTTTTGAGCTCAAACCCCATTGACAATAATAGGCTGGCCACACAAAGCAAATTAGATACGTTATGAAGTCCAAATAATCGCGACTTCAATTCAACAACGTTCGAACCATCAACCAGGCTGAAACAAACACCTGACTCGTCCATCGAAATATCCCGAGCGGTCAGATCGACTGCACCTGCGGGTTGAGTCAAGCCAAAGCTGACAAAGGGCTGCGCCATCGCACCTGCTATTCGCAGCCCGGCTTCGTCGTCGATATTGATGTGACGTGACCGCAAACCAGGCCAGGCGAACAGCGCGGCCTTTGCCGCTTCGTACTCAACCATTGAAGAGTGATAGTCGAGGTGGTCTCTCGAAAGATTCGTAAATGCTGCGGCCTGAATCCGCACGCCATTCAAGCGTCCCTGATCCAAACCAATCGATGAAGCCTCAATGGCAACCACCTGAGCATCTGCACGCAGCAATGCCGCAAGCGCTCTATGCACAGACAATACGTCAGGGGTAGTGAGTGTGCCTGTCTGTATTTTGCCGTCCGGGAATCGGACGCCCAGCGTCCCGATCACGCCTGCCTTTTTGCCCAGACAGTCCAATGCGTCCGCCACCCACTGCGCACAACTCGTCTTACCATTCGTACCGGTAATCGCTACTACTTGCAAACTTGCAGAGGGTGATTGATACCATAGGTCAGCGAGCTCGCCGAGCCGCGCCTGCAGCCCTACGACGCCTATCGCCGGAACACGCAAATCTATATCGACCCAAGACTCGACGCGATCCACATGCATCAAGACCGCCGCAGCTCCACGCGTGATGGCATGCTGCACATAGTCGCGTCCATCGCCCGTAAGCCCTGGACACGCCACAAACACATCGCCGGGCTGAATCAATCGGGAATCAAGATGCAAATCAGCACCACACTCGGCTTTTCGACGCAGCAGACTAATCAAATTTTCTGTAGAAACAGTGTGATCAATCATGACGGCTCGAGTCATCGCGCACCTCCAGTTACAGAGGCGACGACTGCGGACTCAAACGGCGCATCAGGTTGCACGCCTAAAATACGCAAAGTACTTCCGACAATCGCAGCAAATACCGGGGCGGCAACTTTGCCTCCGTAATAAACGCCTGCTTGCGGTTCATCGATGGTCACAGCTACAACCACTCGCGGGTTTGATACAGGAGCGAAGCCGACAAATGAACCGCGGTAACGACTCGTACTGTAACGTCCGTCAACAATTTTTCTAGCCGTGCCACTCTTGCCAGCAACGCGATAACCCTGAACCTGCGCAGCCTTGGCACCTTCCGGACCCGCAGCAGCTTCAAGCATGAGGCGGATTTTTTGTGAAATATCAGCAGGATAAATCTGTGAAGACGTAGGTGCGCTGTCACGTTTGATCAACGTCAAGCCAACCATGTCGCCATTACGCGCGAATACGGTATAGGCACGGGCCATTTGCAAAAGCGAAACGGATAACCCGTATCCGTATGACATCGTCGCTTTTTCAATCAGTCGCCACCGTTCCCAAGGCCTGAGCCGGCCAGCCGCAGCGCCAGGAAATCCTGTTTGCGGAACCTGTCCCAGGCCGAGCTCTGAAAACCTTCCCCACATTTCACGCGCTTCGAGTTTTTCTGAAATCAGCGTCATTCCGATATTGCTTGACTTAAGCAACACCCCTGCCGGATCAAGCGTGCCATTGCGACTGACGTCGCTGATAGTTGCGCCCTGATAGGTGAATTTCCCATTACCCGTATTAAATAAAGTACTTGTCGTTATCCGCTTGAGCTCCAAAGCCAGTGCGACCGTAAAAGGCTTCATGATTGAGCCAGGCTCAAACGTGTCGGTCAACGCCTGATTGCGCAAATTACCCCCGCGAAACGAATCTCGCAAATTTGGGTTGTAAGTGGGCATATTGCCTAGCGCGAGAATCTCACCATTCTGCGCATCAATCACCACCGCTGCGGCGCCTTTGGCCTTGTTGATGGTCATCGCCTCTTGCAACGCGCGATAGACCTGATATTGAATACGCGTATCCACCGACAAAGTAATGTCGTTGCCATCAACGGGCAAATCCACGGCACGCACATCATCAATCACGCGCCCAAGTCGGTCCTTCATCACACGGCGACTACCCGCGTGCCCATAGAGCTGATCGTTAAACGCCAGCTCAACACCTTCCTGCCCTTTATCTTCGACGTTATTAAAGCCAACAATATTGGCCATCACTTCGCCTTCCGGATAAAACCGACGATTGTCAGGCAACTGATTCACACCCGTAATATGTAAATCAGCAATTTTTTGCGCAACATCCAGAGGCACCTGACGCTTTAAATAAACAAACGTCTTGTCCTCATTTGCCAGTTTTTTTTGCAATTCGGCGAGAGGCATGTCTAGCAATTGCGCCAATGCCGTCAGCTTAGCCTTGCTGGCATCGTTTGCCTCTTCGGGTGTCGCCCAGATGCTTTTGGCTGGAATGCTTGCCGCCAGTACGACACCGTTACGATCAAGAATTTTGCCGCGGCTGGCAGGCAATGTCAGGGTGCGTTCAAATCGTTGCTCACCCTGTTTAACCAAAAATTCAGTTGTGATGCCCTGCAAATATAAAGCTCTGACTGCCAAAGCGAGAAAGGCCAGTCCAAGCAATACCAGAACCAAGCGCCCACGCCATAACGGAAAATGCACCTTTAATACGGGGCTATTGAAAAAAGGCACACGCCTCATCGCGCGCCTCCGTTCTTTTTCTTGGTCTGCGTTGTAGCGGGAGTACTTGCTGAGGTCGTTGCTGGCGCAGTTGCAGGAGTAATAACAGGTGCCGCGATGACCGCAGGCGTGACGGCAGCCGCCAATACCGGCTGATTAATATAAATAGTTTTCTCTGGCACGATCGAAATCATCTTAAGTGATTCTCTTGCGACCTTATCAACATGCGCATTACGCGCATGCTCTGCGCGATC
>CAIPID010000370.1 GCA_903865015.1 uncultured beta proteobacterium
GAACCACCCAGCATCTCAGGCAAGGCCTCAACCAGCGCAGTAATCGCAAGCTGGGAGGCTTTACGGGTCGCGATCGTTTCAGCTTTTGCGTTAGTCTCTGCAAGCAGCTTTTTGGCGGTTTCTGCAAAATCAACGGGCAGGCTACCCGCCATGCGGCGTGTAAATTCAGCCGCCTCAGCCGGGAATTGTGCCGAGTAGGCAGCAAACAGTTTTTGCCAGGCCGCCTGATGCGCAGCACCGTTTGCGCGCTGATCCCAGCCGGCATATACCTCAGTAGGAATTTCGAAAGGTGCATAGGGCCAACCAATGGCAGCACGTGTTCTGGCGATTTCTTCAGCGCCCAGAGGAGCACCATGTACTTTATCCGTACCGGCAACAGTCGGAGCACCCTGACCAATCACGGTGCGGCAAGCGATCAGTGTAGGACGACCGTGCTGCTGACCTAGTTTGTGTGCTTGTGCGATTGCCTGATCGACCGCCTCGACATCATGGCCATTGGCTACACGAATGACGTTCCAGCCATAGGCCTCAAAGCGCTTGCCGGTATCGTCCGCAAACCAATTTTCAACATTGCCGTCGATTGAAATGCCGTTATCGTCATACAGAACAACCAGCTTGGACAAACGCAAGGTCCCTGCGAGTGAACAGACTTCGTGGGAGATGCCTTCCATGAGGCAACCGTCACCCACGAAGGCATAGGTATGATGATCCACGATCGTATGTCCAGGACGATTGAATTCAGCCGCGAGCAACGACTCAGTCAACGCCATCCCCACCGCATTGGCCAGACCTTGGCCCAACGGACCGGTAGTGGTTTCAATGCCGGGTGTCACACCCACCTCAGGGTGTCCGGGCGTTTTGGAATGCAATTGACGGAACTTGCGCAGCTCCTCCATCGGCAAGTCATAACCCGTCAAATGCAATAAAGCATAAATCAGCATTGAGCCATGGCCGTTGGACAATACAAAACGGTCGCGATTGGCCCATGCGGGATCAGCGGGGTTGTGCTGCAAATGACGGGTGAAGAGCGCTTGCGCCATTTCAGCCATGCCCATGGGCGCACCGGGGTGACCCGAATTAGCTTGCTGGACAGCGTCCATTGCGAGGGCGCGGATGGCATCTGCCAGTTTGACGGGTGTGGCTGTTGATTGAGTCATCGAAAAGGTTCGTCTTAGTTGTTTTACCCAGATCACACGCAAATATTATTCACAGGATCGGAAAATGGGTTACAAAACCTAGGATTTTAGCACTCGTACTTATCCGCAATCCCCCATTTGAGCGCCCTGCATGCCAAGCCCCCGTTTTTATTGTTCTGAACCACTCTCCACTCACCAGAGACTCACATTACCTGAGTCGTTAGCGCATCACGTCCGAGTGTTACGTCTGGCTGCAGGCTGTCAGATCGTCTTGTTCGACGGACGCGGGGGTGAATACAGCGGAACCCTTGATTTCAATGGGAAAATTGCCGTTGCAATGCTAGAGCAACACCACCAGAACGAGGCAGAGCTAGTCGGTCAGATCACCCTTCTGCAAGGTTTACCCTCCGGCGACAAGATGGACTGGGTCATTGAAAAGGCGGTAGAGCTCGGGGTCACGCGGGTTATTCCAATTGCGGCTCAACGAAGCGTTTTGCAATTATCTGGGTCGCGCCTGGAGAAACGCCTACTGCACTGGAACAAAATCATCGAATCCGCCTCTGAACAGTGCGGTCGCAACCGTTTAATGCAGATCGAGTCTCCCCTCTCCCTCGAAAAAGCCCTGACAGAACACAAAACAGAAAATCGCCTGCTCTGTGACCCGGAGGGCAGCGAGGAATTCAATACATGGCTTACCAGCCCCACAGCAAACCTTAACGTCACGCCATCCATCACGATCATGGTAGGACCCGAAGGTGGCTGGAGTCAGCAGGAACTCGACTGCGCACGTCGTCACAACGTACAAACAGTCAAGTTTGGTGCCAGAGTATTAAGAACAGAAACCGCAGCGCTGGCCATGGTGGCTGCCGCGACTGCTGTATTGGGTTGGTAAAGACGCAACAGCATCAAGCCGGCTCGTCGCTCCAGTTATTGACCTTGCCTGGGATCGCATCCGGGTGTTTGCCGGCATGATGAATCGCATAAATAAAAACGCGGCCATTCTCTTGTGCAAACTGTACCGCGTCATTGAGGATCTGTAAAAACGCATTGCCCTCGTTAATAATCGCAGGGTCAGCGGAATGCAACTTATCCAGAATCAGCACCAAACCATCTTTTTGATCAAGCAAGGAATCGCTCAAGCAGTCATAGAGTGCGTCAAAACTGCCGCCTATGAACTGAGGATAGTCAACGGCCTTGACGACCGCACGAAAAACCGCAGACCAGCTGCGCGCTTTTTCACAATCTGCCACACACCAGTTCAGACCGTTTTCTTTCGCCGCAGCCTCGAGCGCATCCAGACCCTGCGTAGGATCGATGTCACCACCTTTTTGCAAGAGCTGCCGCAATTTGGAATCGACTGTTTTACCCATACTGATGGCTCCTTAAATGAAGGCCCCAATTGCGTATTAGTTTTTTACAGCCCCGAACATTTCAGGGTCGTTTTACAGTCTTGTAACACTTACCTGAGTGAGAATCCACACTCAACAAAAAAATATTTTTATTGCGTGTGGATTTGTATCAGGCATTTCGTGGATGATTCGCTTCAACAACGGTCAATGCGGTCATATTGACAATACGGCGCACGGTCGCGCTGGTGGTCAAAATGTGAATCGGCGCATTCACGCCAAGTAGGAATGGACCTACAGCAACGTTACCGCCCGCTGTTGTTTTCAGCAGGTTATAAGCAATATTTCCTGAGTCTACATTTGGGCAAACCAGCAGGTTTGCTGCGCCCTTCAATGTGGAAGTAGGCAGAATTTTCATGCGCAAAGACTCATCCAGCGCACAGTCGCCATGCATCTCGCCATCGACTTCCAGTTCAGGCGCTTGTGCACGGATCAAGTCAAGCGCTGCACGCATTTTCGAACCCGAGGCGGAACTGCCAGACCCAAAATTTGAACGCGACAACAAAGCTACTTTGGGAATCAGATTCAGTCGACGCATCTGCTGTGCAGCCGCAATCGTGTATTCAGCGATTTGCTCGGCTGAGGGCTCATCATTAACGTGCGTATCCAGCAACGCAATCGTCTGCTCTGGCAGCAACAGAATGTTCATCGCTGCATAGGTTGTCGTACCAGACCTTTTACCAATCACCTGATCGATATAACGCAAATGATCAGCGTAGCCACTCACTGTGCCGCAGATCATACCGTCTGCATGTCCCATTTTGACCATCATGGCACCGATCAGCGTCAGACGACGACGCATTTCAACACGGGCCATTTCCTTGGTCACGCCATCACGGCACATCATTTCCCAATACGCAGTCCAGTAGTCATGGAAACGCTCGTCATACTCTGCGTTCGTGACTTCGACGTCCACACCTAAACGCAACCGTAAACCAAACTTCTCAATACGCGCAGCAAGAACGTTAGGGCGCCCAACCAAAATTGGTTTGGCTAGCTTTTCATCAACGATGACCTGGACGGCACGCAAGACACGTTCGTCTTCACCTTCGGTAAATACAATGCGTGATTTAGCGCCTTCGCGGACGTAGGCTTTCGCCCCCGCGAACAGTGGTTTCATAAAGGCGCCTGAGCGATAAACAAACTGCTCAAGCTGTTCGACATACGCATCAAGATCAGCAATTGGGCGGGTCGCAACACCGCACTCCATCGCTGCTTTGGCGACTGCAGGCGCGATACGCACAATCAGGCGCGGATCAAATGGCTTTGGTATGAACGACTCGGGACCAAAAGCAACATCGTAGGTACCATAGGCTGCAGCAACAACTTCGCTTTGCTCTTCTTGCGCAAGTTTGGCAATCGCCACGACAGCGGCCTTTTCCATTTCGCGCGTGATGGTCGTCGCACCAACATCTAACGCTCCGCGGAAAATATACGGAAAGCACAACACGTTATTCACCTGGTTCGGATAGTCCGAACGACCTGTTGCCATCACTACATCATCACGAACGGCATGGGCATCAGCAGGCAGGATTTCTGGATTCGGATTCGCAAGAGCCAGAATCAAAGGACGCTTGGCCATGGCTTTGACCATTTCAGGTTTGAGCACACCACCGGCGGATAAACCCAAAAACACATCCGCATCGACAATGATGTCTGCCAGTTTACGGGCATCGGTTTTCTGCGCAAAGCGTTGTTTATCAGGATCCATCAGTGTGGTACGGCCTTCGTAGACCACACCTTCGATATCGGACACCCAGATATTTTCGATCGGCAATCCCAGATCAACCATCAGATCCAGACACGCCAGCGCGGCGGCACCCGCACCTGAGACAGCGACCTTAACTTTTTTAATATCCTTGCCGACAACTTCGAGTCCATTTATAAAGGCTGCGGACACGCAGATCGCGGTGCCATGTTGATCATCATGAAAGACAGGGATGCGCATACGCTCACGCAATTTGCGCTCAACCGTAAAACACTCGGGCGCCTTGATGTCTTCGAGGTTAATCCCACCAAAGGTTGGTTCAAGACCAGCGATGATTTCAACGAGCTTATCTGGATCCTGCTCATTAATCTCGATATCAAACACATCGATACCCGCAAATTTTTTGAACAGGACGGCTTTGCCTTCCATCACAGGCTTGGACGCGAGCGGACCAATGTTGCCCAGACCAAGTACTGCTGTACCGTTGGTAATCACGCCAACCAGGTTGCCACGCGCGGTATAGCGAAATGCATTGGCGGGATCGGCCACGATCTCTTCGCACGCTGCAGCCACGCCTGGCGAGTAAGCAAGCGCCAGATCGCGCTGGTTAGTCAACTGCTTAGTCGGTGCAATTGAAATCTTTCCGGGTCGACCCTGCTCGTGATACTCAAGAGCTGCTTTGCGAAAATTTTCTTCCATGATGGTCCGTTACCGTTCGATTCAATAGGTCAAGGTGCTGATTCTAGCTCGTTTAGAGCAATCTTTAAGGGAAAATCCCTATAGGGTCGAATGACTCTTTAAGTTGTCGCGCCAACTCGACACATTGCTGCTCACAGACAGGTGGCAGATCCATACTCGTGCATGTAAGGGGTTTCTCCAAATACGCCTCGCGCCGAAACCAAACCGCCTGCACCCAGCCAAGACTGGCGCCATGCCCTGCGAATAACCATGCCAGATTGACATCCATACCTGGTGCAGGCATCAGTGCATCCAGCCGAAATCTGGCCGGCCAGATCGCTGCCTGCGCACATTGGAGCGCGACATCGGAGCCGGCGAGTTCAAACAACTTAGGAATTATTTTCTGCACGGTCAGGCTGCGCAAAGGCGCTGTCGCATTGGCCCCGAAAGGCCCAAGCACCGCAATGGTGCCATCGGCGAGCATGACCTGCACCTGCTCAATACCACTTAGCGCACCCTGACCGGTTGCCCACTGCGCAGACAGATCAGAGGCCAGCCATTGCGCGACAGTTTGCTCTGGATCCGCATCGCTCAAGCTCTGCACACCAGCCGTCTGCAGCACGTTTAACTTACAGCCTGCACCGGCACGCCAGATCACACCAGCTGGATCAACGGGCGCGGCCTCGGCCCAGGCCGCGCCGGATTCAATCCAGAGTCGTGGCGATTTGGCGGAAACCTCTACCGCCTTTGATGCAAAGCCGTCCAGCGCCATTTGCACACGATATTCCCGGCACAAAGCATGCGCATGCAAAATATCACCCTCTCGTGCCGGCACTAGCCAGGCCTGTGACGCTCCGGGCGCATCATCCCAAAGCACCTGCCCAGCACACGTGCGTGCCAGACGCGCGCAGAACGTCCCCCACGCGGAGGGAGGTGTTCTGCGACCAAGTAAAAAAGCACGTCTGGATGTTGGCGAACCCACTACAATTCTGCTCCTGACTGGAGATTTAAAAAATGACTGCACTGGCCGCGCGTACGCATGACACCGTTACTTTTCACGCGGTTGAACTGCTGAAAGAAGCGTCAGCCCTGCAACGCGCAGGTATCGACATTATCAGCCTTGGCGTCGGAGAGCCAGACTTTACCGCAGCACCATTGGTTGTAGAAGCTATGGAGCGCGCCGCACGCGCCGGGCTGAGCAGCTACAGCGCACCTGCAGGCCTGCCAGAATTGCGCGAAGCCATTGCAAGATTTTATGCAAAACATCTAGGCGTGCGCGTCGACCCCTCCCGCATCATTGTGACCTCAGGTGCGAGCGGCGCATTGATGCTGGCGGCCATGGCGCTGGTCAATCCCGGTGACGAAGTGCTCATGCCAGATCCCTGCTACCCACCCAATCGCAATTTTATAGGCGCGGCCGGAGGCGTCACAAAACTGATTCCCACCACGGCGCAGAACAGGTACCAGCTCTCCAGCCAGGATATTGAAAAGAACTGGGGGCCCGCAACGCGCGGTGTGCTGATCGCCTCCCCGAGCAATCCAACGGGCACCTCCATCGCACGAGACGAGCTGGATCGCCTGATTCGAACCGTCCATGCCCGGCAGGGCTTTGTGATGATGGATGAAATCTATCTAAGCCTCTCCTACGACGGTCAAAGGCAATCTGCACTGACTCTGGACGACAACGTGATCATCCTGAATAGTTTTTCTAAATACTTCAACATGACGGGCTGGAGACTAGGCTGGATGATTGTCCCGCAGAACATGGTGGCCCCAATCGAAAAAATGGCGGCAAGCTATGTGATTTGCGCCCCCACGCTGTCACAACATGGGGCGATTGCCTGCTTTGAGGATGAATCAATTGCCTTATTCGAACAGCGTCGTCTGGCATTTCAGCAGCGACGCGATTTTCTAGTACCAGCACTCGAATCTATCGGCATCAAAGTGCCCGTTAAGCCAGATGGTGCATTTTATGTGTACGGAGATATTTCAGCGCACTCTCAGGACAGCAGTATTTTTTCTTCATCGCTGCTGCATGGTGCGCGCGTAGCCGCGGTGGCAGGACTGGATTTTGGTCCGGCACACGCAAGCAACACCATGCGCTTCGCTTACACAACCAGTATTGAGCGGCTTGAAGAAGCCATTTACAGAATGAAAGCCTATCTGAGCTGACCACAATCCGATCAATACGAAACTGCACTCAGTCTTTGAGTGCGATCGATCCCGCTAGCGCCAGGCGACGACGCTCAGACAATACTTTTTCTGTGTAGCCACGATCAGATGCGAAGCTGGAAGCGCCACAATAGCACAGCAGGCCCTGTGCGATAGAGCCTCTGCGCCGGACGCAATCGCTCAAAATAAATGCGCCCACCCGCATATTGGCCAGCGGATTAAACGCCATTGATTCGGCACGACCAAACTTGGAAAATTTATCCCGATGCAAACTAAATATGATTTGCATCAATCCCGTCGCGCCTCCAGCCTGGCCGCCCGCATAAGGATTGAAATGCGACTCGGTTGCCACCACGGAAAGCAATAACAGCGGATCGACCGCAACCTCGTCAGCCACGACATATGCCGTATCGACAAACATAGTCGCCGCATCAACCGCGATTAAATATTTGCGTGAAATGTATTGAATCAGCGCTTCTTTTTGTTTGGATGTAATACCCAACTTAGTCATTGCTTGAAAAGCAGTCTGACTCAGCGCAGCGCCAGAGGGTTCGGTAACTTTTGCCAGGGCTACGCTTGGGCCATTAATGCCAGAGCTTGGGCTAGTCGCGCTCGCAGCACTTGCACCCGTGCCTGATGCAGGTGCAGGTGCAGGCAGCGCATCGCCCGGGATAGCTTCGAGTGAAATTGCACTGACCAGTGGCGCGACAGGACCAGCCCGAATCGCCGAGGGGGGTGGGCCAAACGAATCCGGTGCCAGAGCGTAAAGCAAAGCACTATGCATCTGGAATGCCTGCGACCGCAGACCAGGCATGCCGGTGACCATCACGACGGCGACCAGTACCGCGATGCCGAGATAAATTGCGCAGGTACGCACAAACTCGGACATATTGCGGTAGAGACCACTGACGAGATGACCCGTTAACACGATGACAGAGGAAACAGGCATTAGTTGCTGCCCCGGTCAAGCTGCGATGTGGATGTTAACCTTCCATTCATAGACCGAAATGTAACCGTTTTAGCGAGTTGATACCTTGAAATACAAAGACTTAAGAGATTTCATCAGCCAGCTCGAGCGTGCAGGCGACCTCAAACGCATAGTGCGCCCGGTTGATGCAGCGCTCGAAATGACCGAAATTTCTGACCGCGTGCTCAAGGCAGAAGGCCCCGCACTGCTGTTCGAACATGCCACGCAAGCTGGCGTTCAGGCCAGCATGCCGGTGCTCACCAACCTGTTTGGTACCCCCAAGCGTGTGGCGCAAGGCATGGGGGCAGAAAACACCTCCTCGCTGCGTGAAATCGGAGAGCTGCTAGCATCACTGAAAGAGCCAGAAGCGCCAAAAGGCTTGCGCGATGCCTTTGCAAAAGTTTCTATGCTCAAAGCGGCCTTATGGGATATGAGTCCTAAAAATGTGCGTGGCGCAGCTTGCCAGGAAATCGTCTGGGAAGGTCAGGATGTTGATCTGGCCAAACTCCCCATCCAAACCTGCTGGCCGGGCGACATCGCACCACTGCTGACCTGGGGGCTGGTCATTACGCGCGGCCCGAATGCAAAACGCCAAAACCTGGGCATTTACCGGCAACAAGTGATCGGTCGCAACAAACTCATCATGCGTTGGCTTTCCCATCGGGGTGGTGCCCTGGATTTCCGGGATCATGCGCTTGCAAATCCGGGGACGCCATTTCCAATCGCTGTCGCCTTAGGCGCCGACCCTGCGACCACACTGGGAGCTGTGACACCCGTACCGGACTCCCTATCTGAATATCAGTTTGCAGGCTTATTACGCGGTGCACGCACCGAGGTGACCTCTGCGATTGGCAGCAATCTGTCAGTGCCCGCTACGGCAGAAATCGTTCTGGAAGGTCACCTGCTTCCCAGTAGCGATCCACGCGCCATCAAACCTGTTGTGCCCCCAGGCGTGAATCCACCGCCCGCATCGGAATATGAACTCGCACTCGAAGGGCCCTACGGCGACCACACGGGTTACTACAACGAACAAGACTGGTTCCCGGTTTTCACCATTGATCGCATCACCATGCGTCGCAACCCCATTTATCATTCCACGTATACAGGCAAACCTCCTGATGAACCTGCCGTTCTAGGGGTCGCGCTCAACGAAGTATTCGTGCCGATTCTTAAGCGCCAGTTACCTGAGATTATCGATTTTTACTTACCACCGGAAGGTTGTAGCTACCGACTGGCTGTCGTCTCAATCCGCAAGCAATATCCAGGACACGCCAAACGAGTGATGTTCGGACTATGGAGTATTTTGCGCCAGTTTATGTACACAAAATTTATTGTGGTGGTCGATGAAGACATCAATCCCCGGGACTGGAAAGAAGTTGTATGGGCGATGACGACTCGCATGGATCCTGTTCGAGACACGCTACTTGTCGAAAACACACCGATCGACTATCTCGACTTTGCGTCTCCTGTCTCTGGACTAGGCGGCAAAATGGGTATGGATGCGACCAACAAATGGGCAGGCGAGACACAGCGCGAATGGGGCACACCGATCCAAATGGATACGACCACCAAACAACGTGTGGATGCGATGTGGGGAGAGCTTGGATTAAATCTCTGAGGAGGAGTCTTTATTCTGTTGCGACAACATCGCCTGCAACAAAGTTAAGACCACACCTGTACCACGTGCGGCACGTGAGGATCGGCTCATCAACATTGAGGACAATGTCGAAATAATGAATGGGTAATGGGCTAGAAAGTCGCCTGATTTTTTAAGCCAACTTGTCCGGCGAAAGTGAATCAGACTGCCCACGATATGAATAGGGTTCGCCTGAACGGACAACTCTTGGATCTGGCCCGCAAAACTCTCCCGCTCAATGGCCGCGCGCGCGCGCAGCACCTCAAGACGAACCGCACGATCAAACCGCTTAGATGAGAGGTGATTCACCAACCATCCTTTTGGTTGGCATCGCGATCTTCTTCTTGACCGTTTAAGGCACGCTGTTTGAAACGCGAAAACATGTGCGCATCACGCTCAAGTTCTTGCAAGGTTGCCTGAAAAGGCATCTCGCGATTTTTAACGCGCCGGCAAAGCACCGTCATAAACAGGAGTGCCGCAATTGCGTAAGCACTCCCTAGCAGGCCAATCGCAAGCATTCTGTGTGGAGTGTCCCAAAAAAAAGTCACCACAAACAACGAAAATATCAGCACGGCCAACAAGCCAAACATCAGAGTGGCACAAGCCAGCGCCAGCAAACCGAGCAGGCGCGAGGTCTCGATACTTAACTCAAGACCGAACAAGGCAACCCGCGTGCGGATCATCGCGGTGAGATCCGACGCAGCACTCGCAAGCGTTTGTTTAATGGTCATAGCAGTTTCAGCGACGGCTCAGCAGGACACCGAGCAACAACCCAGCCATGCCAGCCACACCAATCGCCTGCCAGGGATTGTCATGCACATACTCATCGGTTGCACGCACAGCTTTGCGGCCTTGAGCCAGCATCTCGTCCTGCGCAACGTATAAAGCTTCGCGGGTATGTTTCAGTGACGACAACGCCTGCTCGCGCAATTCAGAGGCACGATCACCCGTTGCCGTAGCAGCTTCGCGTAAAAGCGCTTCAGCATCATTCAGGCTGAGCTTGACACTGGAAATAAGTTTTTCCTGAGCAGCATGCACGTCCTGCACAATCGTATCTTTCTGTTTCATGGTGTTCTCCTGAAAACCAATATGAAATTCATATTAGCAGGATCACAGCCTCTGACGTATTTAAATAATTGATATGAATCAATTATTTGACCATTTTTACCTCAATGACACCGTGTTGGCCGGCATGCTCAACCTCTTGTTTCATGACAAGGTTGGCCTGCGGACAAAACCAGTCGGTGATCTGGGACTGGATCGATGGCACCGGAATAGTGATCCCTCTGAGGTTTGCCACGGTCGCATCGGTATTGCGTGCGTAACGAACCGGCCAGCAAGACTGCTGACCCAGCGCAGTCTGGATCGACTGCCGCGTACCCACTGTTTTTTCACCCGTGCGTACCGTCAATGGGGTAGTGGCCTGATTGGGGTCTCCCAAGTCAAGTCGAAACGACTGCGCTGGAAAACGCTGTCCAGCGGAATGAATCGGCGCACCATAGCCAAAAATATTCAGCAATCTCAAGTCAAACGTCGCTGCATCCGCAGACTTGCCTGGCGAGGTTTTGGTCAGACTGGACTTGGTGCCATTAATCATCATCAGATGGTCAAGATCACTGGCTCCTGTGAACATTCCCATTAATGAATAGTTAGCAAACCCGCGCACTTTGGCCTGACAGACTTCAACATTCGATTTTTTAACCTGACTGAAAGCCATCTTTGCATTGATGGTAAAAATCCCAGACCCTCCAATCTCGATCACGCCACCCTCATGAAAAAATTTAGCGCTACACATATCTGCACGAACCGCATGGGCGGCCGTCAGCAACAAAGTAGCCAACAGCGCGCGCATCAGATTTTTAAAATAGAGGTTCATTTAGAGGTCAGCCAGGTAATCAGTGCATTTTCGAAAGCGCGCGCATCATTGGCACGCTCGTGATTCACCATACTCACCACAATATAACGCTTGCCACTCGCCCCCCAGACATAGCCTGCGATTGATCTGACATCGCGCAGCGAACCGGTTTTTATATGCGCCATGGACCTGGTTGCGGGATCTCTCAAACGATTCCTGGATGTCCCGTCAATGCCGAGAATCGATAGTGAGGAAACATATTCGGGCATAACAGGTGACAGCCAGGCTTTATGCAGCATTTCAGTCAGACTATCAGCTGATACAACGCCGATGCGCGACAAACCTGAACCGTTATCTAGAACCAGGCCTTTCATGTCCAGGCCCTGCCGCGACAGGACCGAGAGCGCAACTTGCACGCTATTCTCAACTGTCGCTGGCTTACGACCTGCCTCGGCTCCCAAGGTGAGCAATAGCACCCGAGTCATGACGTTATTACTACGCTTATTAATCAGCCGGATCACTTCTGAGAGCGGTGGTGACTGGTGTGAGGCGATGGCGACAGCGTCGGCAGGTATCGTACCGTTACGCACGGCACCGGTCAGTGTGCCACCGACTTCCTGCCACATTAATTTCAGCAGCCGTGCACCGTATTCCTGTTGCGAAAGCGCAAGTCTGAATACATCAAACTCCCCGCAAGAGCCTGCAGCGCGACCAGATACCCTAAAGCGGACATTGCCGTTCTCGGTCGTTGTATTAGTCACAATAGCAGGAGAACCTGGACACTTGGCATCGCTCCACTCAACATTGCCCTCGATCTGAATGCCAGGTATGGGTGGGTCGATAAATGACTTCCAGGTTTTAGTCTGTGGATCAGGGGTAAAAACCAGTCGCAAAGCACCAAAGCCAACCATGAAAGCATCCGGACTCGCGTTGTAGGGGCGATCACCCGCGCCGTCAAACTGCGCGGGATCAATCGTGACATCACCAAAAACAGAACGATCGACGACGATCTCTGGAATTTCACGCACACCACGCAATCGCATGTCTCGCATCAAACGCCACAGATCTTGCACCATCAACACAGGATCGCCACCAGCGCGCAGATAAAGAGGTCCGTTCAAAACGCCCTGCGCATCAACTTGCGCTTTGCCATCGATCAGAAAATCAGTATTCCACACGTATGTCGGACCCAGCCTGGAAATCGCCGCGTAGGTCGTCACAAGCTTCATGACCGAGGCTGGGTTGCGGGGTTGTTCGGGTTGCATCGCGAACAACCGCGGTCCGTTGACCTCCTGCACGACCAGTGAAAGTGAGGATTCCGGCAATTTAGTCTGCGCCCAGGCTCTGGCAAGCTCGGCTGGCAAGGCTTGTTGAGCACGCACATGCACACTCGTCATCGTGAGTAACGCAACCGTCGCACTGGTGAATATTCGGACCAGAGCGGGACCAACTGTTGACTTCAACGCACGCATACCCACACCTATTTAGCGGTTTAAGCTGACAGCATACAAAAAAAGTCAGTCGACAGGCTTAAAATGCCCTCCAAATGAATGTATCTACTCCCCTTACCGTTGCCGATTTTGATTATGACCTGCCTGCCGAGCTGATTGCTCAGGCGCCGGCCGCAACCCGTCGCGCCAGCAGACTGCTACACATTAATGAACAAGGCATGCTTGCTGATCTGGTTTTTACCGATCTGCCTGGGTTGCTACTTCCGAATGATTTGCTGGTTTTTAACGATACCCGTGTCATCAAAGCGCGGTTATTCGGACAAAAAGCCACCGGCGGCAAAGTTGAAGTCCTGATCGAACGCATCACAGATGAGCATCTCGCTCTTGCTCACATCCGATCAAGCAAATCCCCTGTGGCAGGCAGTCAATTACGGCTGGCTGATGCGGTTGATGTCTCGGTCGTGGGGCGCGCTGACGATTTGTTTATCCTGAAATTTGAGCAACCCGTCTTAGATGTGCTGGAACGCTATGGCGCCATGCCTCTGCCCCCCTACATCACACACACACCGAGTGCAGAGGACGATCAGCGCTATCAGACCGTCTATGCGCGAGCGCCAGGTGCGGTCGCCGCCCCCACCGCGGGTTTGCATTTTGATCAGGCCATGCTGGATCAGCTCACACATTTGGGCGTCTCTACAGCGTTCGTAACGCTTCACGTCGGAGCAGGTACTTTTCAGCCTGTGCGCGTGGACCGCCTGTCGGATCACATCATGCATGCCGAGTGGTACACCGTACCAGAGGCCACTGCGCAAGCCATCGCACAGACACGCAAGCTCGGTGGGCGGGTCATTGCAATCGGTACAACCAGCGTTCGCGCGCTAGAGTCTGCAGCAAAAGCACAGCTTGAGGCAGCGTCTGGCCATCAAGCCGAACCACACCAGAAGTCCACTCTGGCACCCCACGCTGGTGATACCCGACTTTTTATTACGCCAGGTTATCGCTACCAAGTAGTCGATGCCATGGTGACTAATTTCCATTTACCCCAGTCCACACTATTGATGTTAGTGGCTGCAATGATCGGCTTGGACACCATGAAAGCCGCCTATGCCCACGCAATTGCCGAGCGTTACCGCTTCTTTAGCTACGGGGACGCCATGTTTCTTGAACGGAATCAAACACTTTGACCCAGATCGCTGAAATCTCCACCGAACAGGCGCCAAAACCATTAAATGATGGCCTGAAATTCGAATTACTCGCCACCGAAGGGCATGCCCGCCGCGGACGCATGACGCTCAATCATGGTGTGGTCGAAACGCCCATTTTTATGCCCGTCGGGACCTACGGCACAGTCAAGGCCATGATGCCGCACGAGCTCGACGAGGTTGGTGCGCAGATTGTACTGGGCAACACCTTTCACTTGTGGCTCAGGCCTGGGACAGAAGTCATCGCTAAACACGGCGGATTGCATGGATTCATGCAATGGCAAAAGCCTATCCTCACCGACTCGGGTGGCTTTCAGGTGTTTAGCCTGCAAGGCATGCGCAAAATTTCTGAGGAAGGCGTCAAGTTCGCCTCTCCGATTGACGGAGCAAAACTATTCCTGACGCCTGAAGAGTCCATGCGGATTCAGACTGCGCTCAACTCTGATGTTGTGATGGTATTCGACGAATGCACGCCCTACATGATCAATGACCGTCCCGCGACCTCCGAAGAAGCCGCACGCTCCATGCGGATGTCCTTACGCTGGGCACGCCGCTCGCGTGAATCATTTGATGCATTGGACAACCCCAATGCTCTGTTCGGCATCGTTCAAGGCGGAATGTTTGAAAACTTGCGCGACGAGTCACTCGAAGGACTCAAAGACATCGGTTTCCATGGCTATGCTATTGGTGGACTGTCTGTCGGCGAACCCAAAGAAGACATGCTGCGCATTCTTAAACATGTAGCACCCCGCCTGCCTGATGACGCACCACGCTATCTGATGGGCGTTGGCACACCGGAAGACCTGGTTCAGGGCGTCGCCAACGGCATCGACATGTTTGACTGCGTGATGCCCACACGCAATGCCCGCAACGGCTGGCTTTTCACCCGTTTTGGCGATGTCAAAATCCGCAATGCAAAATATCGCGACGACACAAGCCCGCTGGACCCAAGCTGCACCTGCCATACCTGCAAGAATTTTTCCCTTTCCTACCTGCATCATTTGCAGCGCGCCAAAGAAATTACTGGCGCACGCCTTAATACGGTGCATAACCTGCATTTCTACCTGACAATCATGGCTGAAATGCGCGAGGCGATCGGATCCGGCACATTTGAGGCCTGGCAAAAACAATTTGCACTCGATCGCGCCACCAAATCGGTACAATAGCTCGCTAATCAAATTTTACAAAGGAGACCTTAATGTCTGCTCAAACAATTACCGGCATCGTGCTGGCTCAGGCCGGCGATACCGCCAGTTCGTTGATGGGAATGGCCCCTATCGTTCTGATGTTCGTCGTTTTGTATTTCCTGATGATTCGTCCACAGATGAAACGCCAGAAAGAACACAAAGCACTTTTAGCTGCACTGGCCAAGGGTGACGAAGTCATCAGCGCAGGCGGTCTGCTTGGTAAAGTCAGCAAAGTCAGCGACACCTACGTCACTGTAGAAGTCGCAGAACTCGCCGACAAGCCAGTTGAAATCATCATGCAGAAATCCTCTGTCACAGCTGTCCTGCCTAAAGGCACGATCAAAGCGCTGTAAGCCTTCCCGGCATTGCCTCGCCATATTTTGTGGCGAGGCCTAATCCTTTCTCATCCCCGTCGGCAATGAACCGCTATCCCATTTGGAAATACCTGACGGTGCTGGTCGCGGTCGTGATCGGCCTGCTCTACACTCTGCCTAACCTCTATGGCGAATCGCCTGCGGTCCAGATCTCCAGCGCCAAAGCTACCCTGAAAATCGATCCTGCAAC
>CAIPID010000371.1 GCA_903865015.1 uncultured beta proteobacterium
ACACCCTCCTCCAAACTGCTATTTGGCGCATCTGCCAGAAACTTAAGCTTTGATCAGCCAGGCCATTACACGATCGAGGCGACTGTCCTGATCGATGGAATCGAGCGGCAAATTAAAAACGAATATAACGTTGCATCAGCCCCCAATCCGAAAGATCCTGCCGCAGCCAGAAAACTAGTTTTTTTCCTCGGTGACGGAGTGGGACTGCCGATGTGGACAGCGGCACGTATTGTTGGCAAAGGCGTGACCGAAGGACGCACCAACGAGCCTCTGGCCATGGAAAAAATGGCAACCCACGGCATCAGTCGCACCGCGGCGTTCGACTCGCTCATCACAGATTCGGCGCCCGGCATGGCGAGTCTGATCAGCGGCATGAAAATGTCAAATAACAGCTTACAAGTTTCGGTGGACAATACGCCCGAAAATCCCATCGACAATCCGCGCATCGAAACAATCTTTGAATATATGAAACGCGTGCATGGCTGGAAAATCGGTGTCGTCACAGATTCATTCCTCGTCGATGCAACGCCCGCTGCGCTCCAGGCGCATAACCGTTCACGACGCAACTATCAGAATATCGCGCAGCAAATGATCGGTTATTACGACGATCAGAGTGCCATGAAAAAAACGGGCTATCTCTCTCTCGCTGAATTATCGAAACCCCTGGATGTCTTAATGGGTGGCGGCGCAGCACATTGGATGAGTGAAAAAAATCCAGCGCTTCAAAGCTTTTATCAGTATGCGAGCGGTGGTCGCAAGGATGTCGATTTACTCGCAGACATCGCTCCCGCCAAGGGCTATAAGGTTATTCGCAATCTTGATGAAATGAAAAATTCACCAGATGATCAAAAGTTACTTGGCATTTTCACTGGAGAGTTTCGAAAAACATCCACAGGTCTGGGTCCAGACAATTTACCTGGTGTACTTGATCGTTTAGTCGCACGTGGCGCAGCCACCATTCGTGGTCGTGCTGCTGACGATGCTGCGTTGGGCATGAATATTACGCCTCCACAAGGTACGGATTGTGGTCAGACCGTGATGAAGTGCTTTCAAAATGTACCCATGAAAGCTGAGATGGTGAACAAAGCTATCACAGTTCTTGAGCGGCTATCCGCGAAAGAGCAGCGCGCAGATGGTGGCTGGATGCTGCTTGTCGAGCAATCACAGTCAGACAAGATGGGCCACATACTTGAATATGACCGTTCTATCTATGAGGTGATTGAACTCGATCAGGTTATTGGCTCAACGGTAAAAAGGCTTGAGAAAGACAAAAAAGCGTTGATGGTCGTCACCTCCGATCACGCGCAACCTCAAACCATTATCGGCGTCGCACTTACCGAGGCACTTGAAGCAGCGGCTGGAAAATGTTTTTCGACCACCAATGGTCAATACCCGATTACGCTCGGATCGCAAGAAGATACCGATCGCCCCTGTGATTTACAAGATGCAATCGGTACCTTTAACGACGCGACGTTTACGACGTACGCCGATCAAAATAGAGATGGCTTACCTGACGATCCAAGTCCGTCTATCAAACTCATTATCGAAGACGGTGGCCGTCCGACATACAGCACGACTTTCCTGACAAATTTCCAGCCATTAAAACCCGGCGCATCGCGCAAAACAGAGGATGGTAAAACGCTTGAGTTACCTGCCCTACCTAATGCGCAGCGTCAGCCGCAAGGCTTATTGATGACGGGCAATATGCCTACGCGTAATGTTAAAAATGGTGCCAATAAGACAAGCGGACCGGTTGAGATTGCGCCGCACGCAGGCGACGATGTAATTGTCGGTGCACACGGGACAGGCGCGACTTATTTCTCAGGGTATTTTGAAAATACCTCTGTCAGTAATAAATTAGGTCAAGCGTTTGGTGCCAAAGCTGTTCTTACACAAGAGCCAGGCAAGAATGGCAAACTGGTCGGATGGTAAGGCTGTGCGAAAAAATTTGAGTCATCACATCAGGTTACTGATTCAGGCTATGTGCGTGATCTGCATGGTGTATGGCAGCCCCAGTCATGCAACGGAATTAGTTGGACGTGTTGTGGATAATTCCGACGCGCGCGTATTTTCTGCAGCGACTGTTCATGTCAGAAAGAATACAGAAAATAGGCTGGTAGCTTTGAGTAACGCCGATGGTTTTTTTAGCTTAAACAACGTTCCCGCAGGTGCGTATATCATCGACATCAGCCTGGCAGACGGGCGTTCATTCATGACACGCTTGTTCATCAACCCAAAGAGCACAACTCAGTTTATAGAACTGGATTACAGTCGTATTGTGACGCCCTATGACGATGAGGATTACTGAGGGCGACGCATACGTGTTGCCCAACGTCACCAAACAATCAAACCTTGTGCCGATCACCAATCATTTTTTCGAACTTTGAAACGCCCCAAGAAGTAAAAATCAGCAAGCCAACACAAGCTAGCCAGGCCCAGACTAGCCAATCGCTTTTACTCAAGTACTTCATCATTTTTTCTTGCGTGACTTGTAGAGAGTACCCCATGATCCGACACACAGGGGTTACCTTTTCTGTCACAACCTGAATGGCACAGGCTATTGGATTTGTCCCGTAATCAAAATAATAAATCACTGAAGCGATCAACAACCCACAGAGTGGCCATAAGACCAATAGCCAAAGTACAAGTCTAGCTTTTCTCCCGTCTTTCAATTGCGTGACGAGTTTTGATAATTCAGTGACTGCCCCACACTTAGGGCATGTCATGGCGGTATCACTGATAGATTCGTAACACTCTGTGCAAGAAATAAGTGCCATGATAATTAATCTCCTGGTTGCATCGCCAAACGCAAAGATTCAATGATCGCATCACGTACGGCACTTGACTCACTCGTCACGCCATCGGCGATCTTTTGACCATCGTATACGATTTCAAAACCTGTCTCACCCACAAGCGTCACGACGTCATCTGCGAGTTTGGCCTGCAAAACCTTAATCGTCGCACCAGCTTGCTTAGGATCAGCAAAGGGTACTGAGCAAAAGAGCTCTACACCTTCAGCACTCATTAAGCGGAAACGGAACTGCCCAGCCTCATCACGAAAGCTCACGTAACGTGCAGCTTTGCCCGCAGTCTTCCCAGATTTACCTGACGTTGCTTGTGCAGGAGTTGATAAAGTGCGCAAGCCTACTGCATGACGCAACTCTTTCATAAATGGCGTCGCAATCGCCCGGGCCTTGCGGGCACCCTCTTGAAGGATTTCCTCAATGCGATCCGGATGCGCCATCAAATCAGCGTAGTGATCACGCAACGGCCCCATTTCTTCTTCAATGCGCACACAGAGGCTCTGTTTTGCATCACCCCACCCCATGCCACCTATCAACTCGTCACGGAATGCTGAAGCCTCTGCAGGCTTGGCAAACGCTTTGTAGATCAAATATAAATGGGAGGCGTCTGCGTCCTTAGGCTCGCCGGGGCCGCGTGAATCGGTCACAATTTTTGCCACAGCGGACTTGAGTGCTTTTGCACCGCCCTCAAACAAAGGCACTGTGTTGTTGTAGCTCTTGGACATCTTGCGACCATCGAGACCCGGCAAGGTCGCGACATCCTCTGCAATGACCGCCTCAGGCAAGACAAAAAAATCGTGGCCACGACCAAACAGATGATTAAAACGTTGCGCGATGTCACGCGCCATTTCAAGATGCTGCGTCTGATCACGACCAACTGGCACTTTGTGCGCGTTAAACATTAAGATGTCTGCGGCCATCAGGATGGGATAAGAAAACAAGCCCATGTTGATACCGTCGTCTTCTTCGACACCTTTGGCCAGGTTCTGATCTACCGAGGCTTTGTATGCATGCGCGCGGTTCATCAAGCCCTTACCCGTCACGCACGTCAACATCCAGCTCAGTTCAGGGATTTCAGGCACATCTGACTGACGGTAAAACGTCACACGATTCGCATCCAGACCGCCTGCGAGCCAGGTCGCCGCGATCTCGAGTCGTGAGCGTGCAATACGATCGGGATCTTCGCACTTGATCAGCGCGTGGTAGTCGGCGAGGAAAAAGAACGCATCCACATCATGGCTCTGACTCGCCTCAATAGCAGGACGAATCGCACCGACATAGTTACCAAGATGCGGTGTGCCAGAGGTCGTGATCCCTGTCAGCACACGCGTATTCGTAGCATTAGTTTTTGTTACGGTGGTATTCATAGTCAGAACCAGTCAAAAATAGTGAACTGCAAAATTTATAAATCAACCGTATCGCGTCTTTCGCTATCGAGATACTCTTTCGATTGCATCTCAAGGATACGAGATACCGTGCGGTGAAACTCACCCGACATAGGTCCTGTCGTATAGATTTCTTCAGGTTCACATGCAGCCGACATGATGAGCTTGACCTTATGGTCGTAAAAAACATCGATCAACCAGGTAAAGCGTCTGGCTTCGGATGCCTGACGAGGGCCCATCGCTGGCACATCGGACAAAATCACCGCGTGAAAACGACTCGCAAGCTCAAGGTAATCGTTTTGTGAACGCGGACCACCGCACAAGGTTGCAAAGTCCAACCAGACCACAGTACCCGCACGCTTTTTAGCGAGGATTTCACGATGTTCGATATGCAGCACGGGATCTTGCGGCCCCGTATCCGATAACTGCTCAAAGGCAAGCTCAAGCGCCCGATCCGTCTCTGGACTTAAGGGCGTGTGATAGCACTTAACTTGCTCGAGCGCACGACGTCGGTAATCAACGCCTGCGTCGACATTCAACACATCCATGCGAGCCTTGATCAGCTCAATCGCAGGCAGGATGCGATCACGGTGCAAACCATCGGGATAGAGCAATGAGGGTTCGTAATTAGAAGTCATTACAAAGGATGTGCCGTGTTCAAAAAGCTTGAGTAGTAGACGGTAAAGGATCATCGCATCGGCAACATCCGAGACGTGGAACTCGTCAAAACAAATCAGGCGATACCGCTTAGCGAGACGTTTTGCCACCTCGTCGAGGGGATCCTGCATGCCTTTGACTTCATCGAGCTGACGGTGCACGCTGCGCATGAATTCATGGAAATGCAATCTGGTCTTACGCTTAACCGGCACGGTCGCGTAAAAAGCATCCATCAGAAAACTTTTACCTCGCCCGACACCGCCCCATAAATAAACTCCCTTAGGAACTGCGGGGCGTTTAAGCAGACGCTTGACTGCATTGGATCGATCGCCTTTAAAAGCGATCCACTCGTCAAAATAACGTTGTAAACGCTCGATCGCCGTACGCTGCGAATGGTCAGGTTTGTAGCCACGCTCAGCTAAGGTTTGCTCGTAAAACTCAAGAACGTTCATGACGCCAAACTTTTGATCAAGGAATATGAAAAATGGTCTGAACAAATGAGGAGATGTTCAGACCATTTAAAGGAAGTACAAACAGAATTAGAAATTCAGTGTGCGCTTATCAACTGCCAAAGCAGCTTCTTTCATGGACTCTGACAGCGTTGGATGTGCATGGCAGATACGGGCGATGTCTTCGGCTGCACCACGGAATTCCATGATGGTGACAGCCTCGGCGATCAGCTCGGATGCCATAGGGCCAATGATGTGCACGCCGAGCACTTCGTCGGTTGCTTCATCAGCCAGGATCTTTACAAACCCGGTTGTGTCACCCAAAGCGCGGGCGCGACCGTTAGCCAGGAAAGGAAAGCTGCCTGACTTGTAGGCGTGTCCTGCTGCCTTTAATTGCTGCTCGGTCTTACCGACCCAGGCAATCTCAGGCGAGGTGTAAATCACCCAGGGGATCGTGTCGAAATTGACATGACCGTGCTGACCGGCGATTCGCTCGGCAACGGCAACGCCTTCTTCTTCAGCTTTGTGCGCGAGTGCTGGACCACGCACCACATCACCCACCGCCCAGACGTTAGGCAGGTTTGTTTTGCAATCGCCATCGACCACAACAAAACCACGCTCGTCCACCGCAAGGCCAACCGACTCAGTATTGAGTCCGCCGGTGTAAGGCACACGGCCGATCGAGACGATCAGCTTGTCCACGACCAGTTTTTGCTCCGCACCTTTCGCATCGGTGTAAGGGATCGTGACTTGTTTAGCAGTCGCTTTGATTTCACCGATCTTGACGCCCATGTTGATGGACAGACCTTGCTTGGTGAATTGCTTGAGCGCTTCTTTAGCAACCTGTGTATCCACCGCAGCCAGGAACTCGGGCATGGCTTCGAGCACGGTGACTTCGGCACCCAGACGACGCCAGACGCTACCCATCTCGAGACCGATCACACCTGCACCGATCACACCGAGTTTTTTAGGCACTGCAGCAATATTCAATGCACCGTCGTTAGACAAGATCTGCTGCTCATCAAATGGCAGACCAGGCAACTCACGCGCGGACGAGCCTGTCGCGATCACAACATGCTTGGCAACCATTTCAGCTTCGGTTGAACCAGTGACCTTGATCGCATAACCGCCATCAACCTGACCAGCAAACGCACCCTTACCATGGAAGAATGTGATCTTGTTCTTTTTGAACAGATACAAAATACCGTCGTTGTTTTGCTTAACAACAGCATTTTTGCGACCAATCATCGTATCAAGCTTGAGCGATACACCTTTGACTTCAATGCCGTGCTCGGCAAAGTGGTGATTAGCCTGATCAAAATGCTCGGAGGATTGCAGCAAAGCTTTGGATGGAATGCAACCTACGTTTGTGCAGGTACCACCTGGTGCCGGACCGCCCTGGCCATTCTGCCAGGCATCGATACATGCGACAGTCATACCCAGCTGGGCGGCACGAATAGCGGCGATATAGCCGCCAGGGCCCGCACCGATTACAACAACATCAAATTGATTAGACATGGATATCCCGGCTTAGATTTCGAGCAACAAACGCTGTGGATCTTCGAGCGCTTCTTTCATAGCGACCAAGCCCAAGACAGCTTCGCGACCATCGATGATGCGATGGTCATAAGACAATGCGAGGTAGTTGATCGGACGAATAACGATCTGACCTTTTTCAACTACGGCGCGGTCTTTGGTCGCGTGCACGCCAAGGATCGCTGATTGTGGTGGATTGATGATCGGTGTCGAGAGCATCGAACCAAACACGCCACCGTTAGAGATAGAGAACGTACCACCCGTCATTTCTTCGATACCGAGTTTGCCTTCGGCAGCGCGCTTACCGAAGTCAGCAATGGTTTTTTCGATATCAGCGATGGTCATCTGATCCGCATTACGCAGGATTGGCACCACCAAGCCGCGTGGGCTACCCACAGCGATACCAATATCAAAGTAACCGTGATAAATAATATCTTTGCCATCAACAGAAGCGTTCAGCAATGGATAGCGCTTGAGTGCGGCAACAGCGGCTTTCACAAAGAACGACATAAAGCCAAGCTTGACGCCATGCTCTTTTTCGAATTTGTCTTTGTACAAGTTACGCAGATCGATCACGCCTTGCATGTTGACTTCGTTGAACGTGGTGAGAATTGCGTTGTCCTGCTGCGATTGCAACAGACGCTCAGCGATACGGGCACGCAGACGGCTCATGGGTACGCGTTGTTCAGGACGACCGTCCAGTGACTGAGTCATCGGCGCAGGAGCTGCAGCAGCTTTGGCTGGCGCAGCGGCAGTTGCTGCCGTTGCAACCGCAGCGCCAAGGGCATCGCCCTTGGTGATACGACCATCGCGACCCGTACCCGCTACGTTATCAGCAGAAACACCTTTGTCAGCGAGAATTTTTGAAGCTGCTGGCGAAGCAATTGCGCCGGCAGCTGCTTTCGCCGCTGGTGCTGATACTGCGGCTGCGGGAGCAGCTGCGGCAGGAGCTGGAGCTGCAGCAGCGGGTGCTGCGGACGCAGTCGCTGCGGTGTCGATACGAGCAATGACCTGACCTGAGGTCACCATGCTGCCGTCGGCTTCGACGATTTCTTTCAAAACGCCTGAAGCAGGCGCGGGGACTTCGAGCACAACTTTGTCTGTTTCGACTTCGATCAGAATTTCGTCAGCCTGGATTGCCTCGCCTGGTTTTTTCTTCCAGGTGAGCAAGGTTGCTTCGGATACTGACTCTGACAATTGGGGAACAACAACGTCGGTGATAGCCATAATTTTTCCGTAATTTTTAAAGTACTCTTTTTAAGTACGTATTTTTGTTCGATTAGGTTGAGCTTATTTGGTCAGTACAAAAGATTTGAATTTGCCGAATGCTTGCTCGACCAACGCCTTTTGCTGTTCCTGATGTTTAGCCAGATAACCTACTGCAGGCGACGCTGAGGCCGGACGTCCGGAGTAACCCAATTTCTGACCCGCAGTCATGTTCTCGTACAAGTGATGCTGTACGTAGAACCATGGGCCCTGGTTTTGTGGCTCATCCTGTACCCAGACAACTTCCGTTGCATTAGGGTACTTACGCAATTCCGACTCAAAGGTCTTGTGTGCAAAAGGATAGAGCTGCTCGACGCGAACGATCGCAACATTGTCAGCACCACGCTCACGACGACCATTCACCAGATCGTAATAAACCTTACCCGAGCAAGCCAGCACGCGTTTGACTGAAGCGGCCTTGATCTTGTCATCGACTTCGCCGATGATCGGACTGAAACGACCGTTTGACAAGTCTTTCAGTGGTGAACCAGCGTCTTTGTTACGCAGCAACGATTTTGGTGTGAGGATCACCAAAGGTTTGCGGAACTGACGGATCATCTGACGGCGCAGCAGATGGAAAATCTGCGCAGCACTGGTCGGCTGGACAACCTGAATATTGTTGTCAGCACACAGCTGCAAGAAACGCTCGATACGGGCCGAAGAGTGCTCTGGGCCCTGACCTTCGTAACCGTGTGGCAACATCAAAGTCAGACCGCATTGACGGCCCCATTTGGCTTCGCCGGAGACGATAAACTGGTCGATCACGACCTGTGCACCGTTGACGAAATCGCCGAACTGAGCTTCCCAGATAGTCAGTGTATTAGGTTCTGTACAAGCGTAGCCGTATTCGAAACCAAGTACGGCTTCTTCTGACAAGACGGAGTCAATGACGGTAAAAGGTGCCTGACCATCGGCTGCGTTTTGCAGAGGAATATAGGTACCATCATTCCAGCGCTCACGGTTCTGATCATGCAGTACAGCGTGACGGTGTGTGAATGTACCGCGACCAGAATCCTGACCCGTGATACGAACGGTATAACCAGACGCTACGAGCGTTGCAAAAGCGAGATGCTCGCCCATGCCCCAGTCCAGATTCTGCTCACCACGCGCCATGGCCAAACGATCTTTCAACAGCTTTGTCACCAGTGAGTGGGGCGTAAAGCCCTCAGGCAACTGGGTCAGACGCTCACCGATGCGCTTGAGCTCTGCGAGTGGCACAGCTGTATCAGCCTGATCGGTCCACTTGGCGCCCAGATAAGGCGTCCAGTCCACCGCAAATTTGTTTTTGTAGTTGGTCAGCACTGGCTCGATCGTGCGACGACCGTCTTCCATGTACTGGCGATAGTCTTTGACGAGCTGGTCGCCGTCACCTTCCTTAAGTACACCCTGCGCTGTTAATTTGTCAGCGTAGTATTTACGTGTACCAGGATGCACGCCAATGCGCTTGTACATCAAAGGCTGGGTCAGTGCAGGGGTGTCCTGCTCGTTGTGGCCGAGTTTACGGAAACAAACGATATCAACAACGGAGTCACGACCAAACTGCATACGGTAATCAAGTGCCAGACGCGTTGCGAACACGACGGCCTCAGGATCATCACCATTTACATGGAATACAGGTGCTTCGATCATTTTCGAAACATCGGTACAGTAAGTGGTCGAACGTACATCGCGTGGATCTGAGGTTGTGAAACCGATCTGGTTGTTAATGACCAGATGTACTGTACCACCCGTACCGTAGCCACGTGTCATGGCGAGGTTGAGGGTTTCCATGACAACGCCCTGACCCGCATAGGCGGAGTCACCGTGTACAAGTACAGGCAAAACTTGTTTAAAACCATCCGCGCCGCGGCGTTCCTGACGCGCGCGCACACTACCCTCAACAACAGGGTTGACGATCTCAAGGTGCGATGGGTTAAACGCGAGTGACAAGTGCACCGGACCACCACGGGTCGACAGGTCACTTGAAAAACCGTTGTGGTATTTCACATCGCCATCGGACAAGCCCTCAGCATGATGGCCTTCGAATTCGGCAAACAAATCACCAGGCATTTTGCCCATGATGTTGACCAGCATATTCAGACGACCACGGTGGGCCATGCCTACGATGACTTCTTGGATGCCTGACTCACCGGCATGATTGACCAGCTCATCCATCGAAGCGATAAAGCTATCACCGCCTTCGAGTGAGAAACGCTTTTGACCAACATACTTTGTATGAAGATAGCGCTCAAGGCCTTCGGCCTCGGTCAACTGCTGTAGTAAATGACGTTTGCGTTCTGGCGTCACGGCAGGCGCAGACAGTGTCGACTCCAGACGCTCCTGAATCCAGCGCTTGTGTGCAGGATCCGACATGTACATGAATTCGGCGCCGATTGAGCGGCAATATGTATCTCGCAGTGCCTTCAGGATGTCGCGTAGCGTCATCGTGTCGGACTTGCTGAAATACGTATTCGATGCGGAGAACATCTGATCGAGATCGGCTTCGGTCAAACCGTAGAAAGCGGGATCAAGTTCGGGGATAGGTGGACGGTCCTGGCGTTTGAGCGGATCGAGATCAGCCCAGCGTGAACCGAGTGTGCGATAAGCTGCAATCAGAGATTGAACATGGACTTGTTTTGAAGCGACAGCCAGATCGGGTTCCTGACCGCGCGAGACAAAAGCATTGGCTTTTGCGCGCTGGGCAAAGGACTCGACGATCGGCGCATGCGCCTGATCTCGGGTGGCTTCGTGGCCATCGGTTGCGGGCACGTTTTGCAACTGGTCGAAATAACTACGCCAGTTGTCGGGCACCGAGCC
>CAIPID010000372.1 GCA_903865015.1 uncultured beta proteobacterium
ATGGGTACAGTTTTCCAAGGTTTTTCTTGACAATATTTGTACCACTGATTAAAGCAGGTATCGGCGTGGCTGCATTCTTCTGTTTTATGTTTAGCTGGGTGGAGTTATTACTTGCAAGAACGCTGACGAGTGTCAATGCTAAACCTATCGTGGCCACCATGACGCGTACCGTGTCCGCTTCGGGAATGGACTGGGCGACGCTGGCAGCTGCAGGCGTATTGACGATTGTGCCGGGAGCGATCGTCATTTGGTTTGTTAGACATTACATCGCGAAAGGTTTTGCGATGGGTCGCGTGTAGGGAGCACTGACATGTTTGATTGGATGGCCTGGACGACCCCGGTTGCGGTATTTTTTACATGCATTGTTTTGCTGCTCGTTGCCTTGACGGTATGGCAAATCAGGTCACCGTCATTGACACGCAAAGGTTTTTTACCTATCGAAACAACGCGTGGAGACAGGATTTTTATTGGTTTGCTTGGTGCTGCCTATATCAATTTAGTGTTTGTCGGGATCAATGGAAAATTAATGGAATGGTTCAGGCTTGAGCAGGAGCCTAGTGTCTGGATCAGTTTTGTTATTTCGATGTTATTTGTGTTGCTCGTGTTGCGCAGAGGATAGATTTTTCTGTAGCCAGTGTTTTTCTTATATTGAGCCTTGCATATCCCTGAAGGGTTCAATATTTTTAATTTACAGGGATAATGGTGAGGAGACGATCATGAAACTACGATACAAAGCGCTAGTCTTTGCGACAGTATGTGCAATGGTGGGTACATCACAAGCGGGTGCCCCAGAAGCTAAAAAATGGATTGATTCTGAATTTCAACCTTCTACGCTGACAAAAGATCAGCAGTTGTCTGAAATGCAGTGGTTTATCGATGCAGCACAGAAACTGAAAGCGAAAGGCGTTACTGAGGTTTCGGTTGTTTCAGAAACACTCACGACGCATGAGTACGAATCCAAGGTTCTCGCCAAAGCGTTTGAAGAGATCACAGGGATTAAAGTCAAGCATGATCTGATTCAAGAGGGGGATGTCGTTGAAAAATTACAAACCTCCATGCAATCAGGAAAATCAATCTATGATGGCTGGATCTCAGACTCTGACTTGATTGGTACGCATTACCGATACGGCAAAATCCTCTCGCTGACGGACTATATGGCGGGTGCTGGTAAAGATTTCACTAATCCAGGTATCGATTTGAAGGATTATATCGGCACGAGTTTCACTACTGCGCCAGATGGCAAGATGTATCAATTGCCAGATCAGCAGTTCGCAAACTTGTACTGGTTCCGTGCGGATTTGTTTGCACGTAAAGATCTGCAAGATCAGTTCAAAGCCAAATACGGATATGAACTCGGCGTCCCAAAAAACTGGAGCGCATATGAGGACATCGCTGCGTTTTTTTCAAATGACGTGAAAACAATTGATGGCAAGCCTATCTATGGGCACATGGATTATGGCAAGAAGGATCCTTCGCTAGGTTGGCGTTTTACAGACGCCTGGCTGTCAATGGCTGGCGAGGCTGACAAGGGTATTCCAAACGGAATGCCAGTCGACGAATGGGGAATCCGTGTCGCGGATGACAAATGCACGCCTGTTGGAGCCTCAGTCTCACGTGGCGGTGGTACGAATTCTCCGGCAGCTGTTTACGCGTTGTCAAAATATATTGACTGGATGAAAAAATTTGCGCCAAAAGAAGCAATGGGTATGACCTTTGGTGAGTCTGGCCCTGTGCCAGCACAAGGCCAGATTGCACAGCAAATTTTCTGGTACACGGCTTTTACGGCAGACATGACCAAAGTGGGCTTGCCCGTTGTGAATGCTGATGGAAGTCCTAAATGGCGTATGGCACCTGGTCCGCATGGCCCGTATTGGAAAGAAGGTATGCAAAATGGTTATCAGGACGTAGGGTCCTGGACGTTCTTTAAAGACCATGACGCGAATAAAGTTGCCGCTGCCTGGCTTTACGCACAGTTCATCACAGCCAAGACGACTTCACTTAAGAAATCAATTACGGGTCTGACATTTATCCGTGATAGTGATATTCGCAGTGAGTACTTTACGCAAAACGCTAATAAATATGGCGGTCTTATTGAGTTCTATCGTAGCCCCGCGCGGGTGGCGTGGACCCCAACGGGTACCAACGTACCTGATTATCCAAAACTTGCTCAGCTCTGGTGGAAGAATGTCGCCTTGGCTGTGACGGGCGAAAAAACACCTCAAGGTGCAATGGATAATCTGGCCGAAGAGATGGATCAGGTTATGGCTCGACTGGAGCGTGCAGGGATGGCCGTTTGCGCACCCAAGCTCAATCCTAAGAGCGATCCAAACAAATGGCTGAGTGATGAGCATGCGCCATGGAAAAAACTGGCCAACGAGAAGCCTCAGGGCGAGACAGTTGCCTATGAAAAACTCTTACAGGCCTGGAAGGAAGGGCGGGTTCAATAATGTGGACTTAACCTGAGTCAATACTTTGAGTGAAAACGCATGGCAGGTTGGACAGAGGTTCAACCCGCCATGCTTTTATGCACTCAGGCCAGACATCATCTTATTGTTACAGATTCATGCTTTTGAGCGCTTAATTATTTTTAAATCTTGTGGGGCAATTCAAGCAGCTTTCGCACTGTTTGTGGTTTATGCTATGGAGCTAACAGATGCTTAATTCCCAGGATCAAACCATGACGACAGAATCAACACCCAACATCCTCGATTTGCCAATCGGTCTTTCAGCCACTGGCCTGCGCGAGGAATTCGACAGCATTGGTAAAGTCCAGGTGCCTGCCGACCACTATTGGGGTGCTCAGACGCAGCGCAGCTTGATTCATTTCAATATCGGTCATGACAAGATGCCTAAAGAGGTCTATCACGCCTACGGTTACGTTAAAAAAGCCGCGGCAATCGTCAATACCAAAGCCGGTCGTCTGCCCGCCTGGAAAGGCGCACTGATTCAGAAAGTCGCCGACGAGGCTATCACTGGCAAACTCGACAGCGAATTCCCATTGTATGTATGGCAGACAGGCTCTGGCACGCAGTCAAATATGAACATCAACGAGGTGATCTCCAACCGTTGCATTCAACTGGTCGGTGGCGTGTTGGGTACTCAGGAGCCTATTCATCCAAATGACCATGTGAACATGGGCCAGTCAAGTAACGATACGTTCCCAACAGCGATGCACATTGCTGCCTACAAGATGGCAACTGAAAAAACCATCCCTGCGCTCAAGCGTCTGCGTGATGCGTTAGATGCTAAATCCAAACAATGGTCGACGATTGTAAAAATTGGACGTACACACCTGGAGGATGCAACACCTCTCACAGTTGGCCAGGAATGGTCGGGCTATGTGGGTGCATTGGATGATGCGATTGCCGATGTGGTGCAAGCGACAGAGGGATTACTCCAGGTTGCGATGGGTGGAACCGCAGTGGGTACCGGACTGAACTCCCCCGTGGGATTTGGTGACGAAGTCGCTGCGCAATTGTCGTTGCTGACAGGTTTTGCAATCAAAACTGCAACCAATAAATTCACGGCACAGGGCACACTCGATCGTATGGTGCGTGGACACGCGGCGTTAAAAACTGCTGCCGTGTCGCTCTATAAGATTGCTAACGACATGCGTTGGCTGGGCTCAGGTCCACGTACGGGTCTGATGGAAATGACTTTCCCATCGAACGAACCTGGCTCATCGATCATGCCAGGTAAGGTCAACCCAACACAAGCCGAAGCCATGCTGATGGTCTGTATCGAGATCATGGGTTCTGACGTTGCAGTGCAGATGGGCGGGGCAGAGGGTAATTTCGAGTTGAATGCTTTCCGTCCAATCATTATTAATAACTACTTGCACTCTGCCTTGATCATGGCCGATATGTGTGACCATTTCCGCGAGTTCATGATCGAAGGCGCGGTTGTTAATGAGGCGCAACTTAAATCAAACATTGATCGCTCGGTCATGATGGTCACCGCACTGTCGCCTGTGATTGGTTACGACAAGGCCTCCGACATTGCACACTATGCGATTGATCACGATACGACGCTCAAGCAGGCTGCTTTGGCAAAAGGTGTTGACGAAGCATTATTTGACCGTATTGTTGTGCCAATCAATATGACAAAACCCGGCTCTGCCGACGTGCCTGCTGCTAAAACTTGATCGGGGCATGTCTATATGAGTGATACTCCTGAGACAGTGCTGACAGGGCAGCAGGCATTACGCCAGCAGGTCGGAGATCGGTTTTATGCTGACTGGAAAAGCGATGATCACCGGGCGAGGAGACTCGTCTCGGAGTTTATTGGTACCTCAGGGCTGACCTTTGTGTTGTCCGGAGGTGCTGCGATTCTTGCTGGTTACGGGGGCGCAACACTTGCTCCCTACCAGTTCGCGTTCATCCTCTCGGCGATTGCCGCGTTATGGTTGGTCGCAGCGGTGTACTTTACCGCTGATATTTCCTCGCATTTCAATCCCGCGATGACGCTCGCTTTTACCTTGCGTGGCGATATGGGCATACCGATGGCTGCCTGTTATATCGTTGTGCAGCTAGTTGCTGGGGCTGCGGGTTCCTGTTTGGCAGCCTATTTGTTTGGTACGGGCGGCAATTTGGCGGCCGTGACACCTCAGCCGGGTATGTTGCATCAGGCAGTTGTGTTTGAAGCGATCCTGACCTTTGGTATGGTTTTGTTGATACTTGGCATGACCAACGGACCTAAGCTCGATGGCAGTTCTGTTCCACTCGCGGTAGGTGCTTACGTGATGGCCATGGGTACGATGGGCGGACCGTTTGATGGCGCAGCATTTAATCCAGCCAGAGCGTTTGGGCCGGACTTTGCACGCGGCGATTTTTCGACTTACTGGGTATATGCCTGCGGGTCATTTATTGGCGTGTTGGCTGCCGTGGCTGTCGCACGCTTTTTGCGTGGGCCTGCTAAAGCGGGCGAAGCGAGTGCTGCGATGGGTAAGCCGCTTGATCTTTGATTGTGTGGATTGATCTGCATAATTTGTAAGCGTGTGTAAGACTTTTTCCAAAGCTATTGTTTTTGGATTTGCATCAGTTCAAACTGAATCCTTCAGGAAACTTGGCCTGACTGTTTCAGTTTGAAGGATGCATGATGAGTATGTTTAATTCTTTGTCTTACGCAACAAAGCTCGTTGATGCGGGTGTGCCTCGAGAGCAAGCCGAGGTGCATGCGCAGGTATTGCAAGGCGTTTATGAGCAAGAGCACGAGCAGTACGCGACTAAAGCTGATTTTATCGTGATGCGTAATGAGGTCGGAGCGAGGATTGATCAGCTTGAAGTCAAAACAGATCGCCTAGAGGAAAAGGCCGATCGAATTGATAAAAAAGTTTCGGAATTTGAAATTAAAATTACAGCAGAAATCGCAGATCTGAAGACTACGATTAATGAGTGTAAAAAAGAGTTTTCAAATTTCCAATCCGACATTTCAGTTTTAAAAAGTTCTCACAAATATATACTGTGGATTGGCGGGGCGATGGTGACGATGTTTGTGAGTATGTTCGGAATCAATGTTTCTATGCTGCTAACCAGATAGGACGAGTATTTTGCAGATTGTCATTCATCAAGGCTACAAACCTGGCCTGATCGGCCAGGTTGTTTTGCTGCACGCCGCTTACTATGCTCGCGAATATGGGTTCGGACAGCATTTCGAGAGCAAGGTCGCAGCCGGTCTGGCTGAGTTTGCCAGTCGCCTTGTGTCCCCCCGCAATGCAATATGGTCAGTAGAGTTAGATAGCCAGATTGCAGGTTCGATCGCCATTGATGGTGAGGATATAGGGCAGGGCGTTGCACATCTGCGATGGTTTATCTTGAGTGATCAATTAAGAGCGACAGGCGTGGGTCAATCCTTGCTTGCGACCGCACTGCATTTTTGTGATCGGTCTGGCTTTGATTCAACACAGCTCTGGACATTGAAAGGCTTAAACGCTGCCCGACATTTGTATGAAAAAAGTGGTTTTGTATTGACTAAAGAGGCGCTAGACTGCACTTGGGGACCCGTGATGACAGAGCAATTGTTTGTCCGGCCTCGATTTATGGAGCTCTGATGAATAATATGCTGCCCAAAGTTTGGCGACCTGATTTTGCCTCATTACTTCCTGCCAATCCGTCTAGCGCAGGCTGTCCCGCGTTGGCTTGGTGGATCGCTTTGTTATATCTGTGCTTGATCACTGTGCGCAGTCTTATACATATGCTTCTTCCTGATGGTGGAGCAAACAGTATTGCCACCATAGACATATCCGCTGCATCCGGTGCAAATATTGTTTCATTACTCGGACAATTAGGCGCCATCCAGCTTCTGTTGGCGTTACTACTCTGGGTGATATTGTTACGTTATCGGGGATTAGTACCGCTTGTGCTTCTCGTTTTTATGCTTGAACCTGTCCTGCGAGCTTTCGAGGGCCATCTCAAACCACTCATAACCATGGGGGTTGCACCGGGTGTGGCGTTCAACTGGGCCTTGGAGCCAATCCTCGCCGCAGCTTTTTTCTTGTCCCTGTGTCCTTCGCAGCGAGGACCAGCAAGCTGAGTGTGTATAATTCGCCCCGTAGATTGATTTCTACACTCCAATCAGCCGCAACATGCGCGCCTCAGATTGGGCGGTTAGCTCAGTGGTAGAGCACTGCCTTCACACCCGCAGCTTCCAAGTTGCAGAATTGTTTCCCCACCATATTTTTGCACTGACTTTTTCTGGTCGTAATTTTTATCGCCCTGCGTTAGTTTGTACTCAAAAACTTCAACTCTTTTTGAGCAACTATGACCACGCTACGACTGCTGAAATTCGACGCACAAGAGTACGCAACTCAAACCAAATCCAGAACAGCCG
>CAIPID010000373.1 GCA_903865015.1 uncultured beta proteobacterium
AATTAAATCCTGACCAGAAGCAAGTTGCTCCCAAAAAGCATCCATATCGTCACTGTCAGGAAAACGACCTGCAAGGCCAATAATCGCGATATCTTGATTGCGCATATTGGACGTCGAGTGTAAGTTTCCTGATTCACGATCTGAATCAATATTTTTCCTGTCAAACGTAGGCTTCGCCAAGTCCCGGGCGCCTTGACTCATTGCAGCGGGCAAAGCCTGTGTTGTAAAGGAAGCTGGTACGAGTCCTTGCGCTAAAAGTGCATCGGCCAGAGCAGAGATGCTGTCGAATTTATAAAAAATCGCATAAGACAGCGTACCAAACGTATCCTCCAGACTCTCGACCAAAGATAAAACAGACAGTGAATCAATACCAAGCGCTTCGAAGCGCTTATCCATTTTTACGCTATCGACAGGACAGCCCAGAACTTTAGCGATCACCTCACGCAAATGGGCAATCACTTTATCCCGGGCTGAAGACACGACTGAATGACTAGCTCTATCTGAGTGTTCAACTGTCAGGGACAAGGGATCAATACGCTTTTCGTCCAGAGTCTTTGCTGCTGTTTGCTGTCCATTTAAATTCCGAAGAATTCTCTCGCCCTCACCGGCAGACACCAAGACTTGTGATCCACTACAGGTTAATGCACGTTCAAAAGCACGCACGCCTGCAGCGAGCGACAATGGTTCAAAACCAAAGTTGTTTTTAAACCGAAGGATTGAGTCAGCACTGGCCTGAAACCCTCCGCCGGCCCAATAAGGCCACAGAATAGAGATAGACTTGCCCGCTATAGCAGAACGTTTGTGAGCGAAAGCATCTTGCCATGCGCATGCGTAAGCATAGGCAGATTGTCCAACATTACCAATCTCACCCACTACCGAAGAGAAACTAACAAACCAATCCAGTGGGTCATCTCGCGTGAGCAAGTCAATATTTAGCGTGCCTTGTATTTTCGGCCTGATCACAACCTCGAAATTTTGTGGCGTGACATGACAAGAAAGCCCATCGTGCATGATGCCTGCGGCATGAATCACACCACTGATTGGACCAAACTGTGAACGAGCATGGGTAAGCGCTTGCTCGAGAGCTCCAAGATCAGCGATATCAGCCTGCTGGACAAGCACTGAATCTCCGAGCGCAAGAATCTTTTTAGACGCGCTGACATCGGGCAGGTTTCTGCCTACCAAGATGATCCGGACGCCTGGGTACTCTGCCTTTAGATGTGCTGCGAAAGCAAGCCCTAACGCCCCTAAGCCTCCTGTGATCAGATAGCAACACTCCTGACGCACGCCCATCGAACCTGAGGACTTAGCTGGCAACCATTGTCGAATTTTTCGCTGATTGTGATCAATACATACAGCATGCGCACTGCCATGCATAACCTCAGAAAATATTACCGAGCATCCGCTCAGAATATTTCCGATGACCTCAATCGAGGAGATGTGATGACACGACTGTTCACGTGCAACGACGCGCCCGAGTGAAGCAACCGCTGCACCGCCTGGTTGGCCAGAATGCAAAGCAAACCAGCGTAGTGATCTAACTGGCATTTGATTTTGCATGAGCGCTGACAACGTCAATGCCCGCAAGCCTGATTCGTCGGCCTCGTCTTGTTTCATCGCGGCGCAATCAATCACATGCACAACGCTTGACGTATCGCAGGTGGATTCGAGGAGTTGCAACCAATCGTCCGTCTCTATAGGATCCAAAGCGAAACTATTTGCGCTTAAGCGTTCAAACAGGACACTTGCTTCAATTGAAATGACTTCAAAGTTAGTGTGTGCGAACTTCGTCAATGCGGTCAAAAATTCAGTTTCTGCACCAAAAACAAAAAGAACTCCA
>CAIPID010000374.1 GCA_903865015.1 uncultured beta proteobacterium
AGGATATCAGCTAACCCTGCAAAACTGTTCGGCGTGCCATTCAGCGCATTATGCTGAGTACCAGCCACCAAACACCAGTCCAGCCTACTGGCAAGCAACGGTAGTCAAAATGCAAAAAGCATTCAAGGCACCCATTGCTGATAGTGATATCCCACTAATCGTGGAATATTTAAATCAAACTTACGGTGAAAAGCGAAAGTAATCGAAAGTAATCAGAAAACCCTGCGCACCAAGCCGCGTCAAAGCATGGTGCGCGAGGGCAAAAAGTTTATTTCGTTTTATCACCAGGCGCACCTGGCGGAAAACCAAAACCTGGGAACATAGAACGGGTTTGTTCCTGCATCTTGTCCTGCATTTGCGCGAACAGGGTCTTGCTCTGCTCAACATAACTATTCATCATGTTTTGCACCATCGGGGTCTGCACAGTCATAAACTGATTCCAGTTTTCAGGACTCAGTTGATTTGCACCATAAACGCCCTTTGACTGATCCGCCATACGATCCTGAATTTCCATGAACGCCTGGATATTTTTTTCAAGATACGAACCCATGACCCCCTGCATGGCATGACCGTAAAAACGAATCACATGCCCCAGCATGGTGGAAGAAAACATCGGCACCCCACCGCTTTCTTCTTCGAGAATGATTTGCAACATGATGCTGCGCGTCAAATCTTCAGATGATTTCGCATCAACCACTTTAAATGCCTCGTGATCAAGAACGAGCTGTTTGACATCAGCCAGCGTAATGTAGGTGCTGGTCTGCGTGTCGTACAAACGGCGGTTAGGATACTTCTTTATCAGACGCACGGATGCCTCTGCTGCTGCTTCAGTCATTGGGTTCCCCATAGTACTTATTATGCTTACAGTATATAAATAAAATCACTGGGCTTAGCCCATATGCAAACCACCGTTTAAGGAGAAATCCGCCCCCGTCGAAAAGCCAGCATCCTCGGACGCGATCCAGGCAACGATCGATGCGATCTCTTCGGGACGCCCCAGTCGCTTGACAGGAATAGTCGCAACAATTTTTTCAAGTACATCCGGACGGATTGCACGCACCATGTCAGTCCCGATATAGCCCGGGGAAACCGTATTAACCGTCACGCCTTTACTTGCGACCTCAAGAGCCACGGACATCGTAAAGCCGTGAATACCTGCTTTAGCCGTTGCGTAGTTTGCCTGACCGAACTGACCTTTTTGGCCGTTGACGGAGCTGATATTAATGATGCGGCCAAAGCCCCGATCAACCATGTTGTCGATCACTTGCTTGGTCACGTTAAACAAGCTGTTGAGGTTGGTGTCCATCACAGCACGCCAATCATCCGCGGTCATCTTGCGAAACACACCATCACGTGTAATACCGGCATTATTGACCAGCACATCGACCGGACCATGCTCATCGACGACTTTTTTAAATGCCGCTTGCGTAGAATCCCAGTCCGAGACATTACCTACTGAAGCATAAAATTTGTAGCCTAAAGCAGCCTGCTCATCGAGCCATTGCTTGTAGTCGCGGCTTGGGCCACAGCCTGCCACAACAGTCATACCTTCTTTGAAGAGTCGTTGGCAAATTGCAGTTCCAATTCCACCCATACCACCTGTAACGTACGCCAGTTTTGCACTCATATAGCTCTCCTCTTGCCGCAGCCCCTTCATCGTTAGAAAGGGGACGTAGCGACCGCTTTGTAAAAAACCATGCCCCGCGCGGCTAAGGGTGGTCTGACCTGAAATTAAAAAATTACAACTATAAAAACTTAAACGGCTCGTACTTTGACAAACGAACCCGGCGCAGCGTCAATGACGGGGTAATCCGCATTGCCAGCAAATTTAGGGGCTCTGACTTTTTTACCGCTATGGGCAGCTAGCCATTCATACCAGTTCGGCCACCAGCTTCCCGGTACTTCAGTAGCTTTTTCGAACCACTGGTCAGCATCTTTTGGATTTTTTCCTTCAGGGCCTACCCAGTAATTCCGCTTTTTCTTGGATGGGGGATTAATCACGCCCGCTATGTGGCCTGAGGCGCCTAAAACAAAACGATTTTTTCCCGAAAAAATACCTGACGAGGCGTAACCCGATTTCCACGGAACAATGTGGTCTTCGCGAGAGGCGTAGAGATAGGTCGGTACCTTGATCTTGCGCAGATCAATCGGCACACCGGCGCATGTAAGCTGATTAGGCTGGCAGAGTTTATTTTCGAGATAGGTATTTCGGAAATACCAGGTAAAAAACGGTCCGGGTAAATTTGTGCTGTCCCCATTCCAGAACAGTAAATCGAACGCGACGGGTTTCTCGCCTTTTAAATAATTGGATACGACATAATTCCAGACCAGTTCGTTGGGACGTAAAAACGAAAACGTCGCGCCCAATTCACGGGCGGACATCAAACCACCCTGCCCGATCTGCTGTTCACGCATACTGGCATGTTGCTCATCGACAAAGACATTCAATGCGCCGGTATCGGTAAAATCAACCATTGAAGTCAGCATCGTCAGCGCAGCAACAGGCTCCTCGCCTCGACCAGCGGCCACCGCCAGTGCGGTTGCCAGCAATGTCCCACCAACACAGAAACCCAGCGCATTGATCTTGCTTTGGCCTGAAATAAGCTGCGTGACTTCAATAGCCTTGAGCACGCCTTGCTCTATGTAATCATCCCAGGTGGCATGATCGATGCCGTCCGTATCCTCTGGCAAGGGATTGCGCCAGGAGGTCATATAGACCGTAAAGCCTTGCTCGACAGCGTGTCGCACGAATGAATTTTCGGGCTGCAAATCGAGGATATAAAATTTATTAATACAAGGCGGCACCAGCAGAATCGGACGCTGGTAGACAGTCGGTGTTGTGGGTGCGTATTGAATCAACTGGAAAAAACGATTTTCGAATACGACCGAACCTTTAGAGGTTGCAACGTTTTCACCCACTATAAATTTGCTTTCATCCGACTGACTAATCCGGCCTTTTTGCAAATCTGTTATTAAATTAGACATACCCGCGCGCAGTGTCTCGCCGCCGGAACTCACGACCGCTGCCTGGGCATCCGGATTCGTTGCGAAAAAATTCGCGGGCGACATCGCATCGACAAACTGCATGACAGAAAACTGCAACCGGTCTTTCATCTCGTGCGGCACCTCGGCAGCATCCACCATACGTTGCATGGCTTGGGACGAAAGCAAATAAAGGTGAGCCATCATCAGGTGCGGGGGGCTTTTTACCCACGCGTCACTGGAAAATCGACGATCTTTAACCGGTGGTAATTGACCTTGGGTGACCTCTTCGGAGAGTCGTTTCCAAGCCTGCATGAAATCCTGCTGAATAGATGCCATAGCATCCTGGGAAATACCTGGCGGCGGTGTCCAGCCATCTGGAAAGGGAAAATTCACATCAAGACCTTTTTTATTTCTGCGGCGCATCAATCGTGCGCTGCAAAAAGGTCGTTGTCAATGAGGGTAAACGGGAACAAGCGTTTTAGTCTTTAAAACGAGTAATACGTATCATCTAGATGACGGAATGATCACATTCGTGACAGAATGCTCCATCAAAAAAACATCCCGCTGTTTTTTAATTCAGAGACGATTGAAATGACTTTTAACAAGAAAATCTTAGCCCTCTGCCTGGTTTCGCTTTTGCTGGTGCAGGGCTGTAGCTCGCAAGGCCCAAGTTTTTCGGATATGTCCCAGTCCTATCAATCTTTACTGGAAAAATACAATTTAAACAGCGCACTTTTAAACGTTGTACGTGCTTCCCAAAATCGTCCCCTAAGCTTTCTTGCCATCCCCTCCATCACTGGCTCAGGTTCGATTAGCGAGACAGGAGGTATCAGCGCCAATGTCTTAAGCGCCGTTCCAAGCACAGTGGGCGGTTTTCTTTCGGCAGGCGCAGGCACATACTACGGCGGCGGCTATGAGGCGACCTTGGGCCGTTCGTTTACCTTTACGCAATCTTCCATGGATAACGCTGAATTTTCGAAGAAAATCATGACGCCGATTTCGCTGGAAACAATCAACTATTTAAATAACCGGCACATTAATAAAGAGCTGCTTTTTTCACTGACGCTTTCCTCGATCGAAATCAAGCGCCCAGGTCAGGATCCTGTTGTTTACAACAATTACCCGGACTCAAAGTCGTACGCCGAATTTCGGCAACAATTATCCAGATTAGTTAAATTGGGGTTATCAACACAAGCGATGGAAAAAAAAGAAACTGTCGGCCCCCTGATGCCAGAGGTCTTTAGAGATAAAGAGGTGCTTGATTTTTTTGAGGCTAAAACTAAACACAGACTCACTCTGGAAAAAGTGTCGACTAAAAATGGCGTGTACTTCCAGGTATTCCAGACCCGCGAAATAGCAAACATCTGCTTCACAAAAAATGACGAAGCACATGCGGTAGCAGAAGAGTTTGGCGACAAGTTTTTTTGTTTTAACCACTTTGGTGAATACGACAAAAAATCAAATTACATTGCCCTTAACGAAAGCACAGTTAAAGACAATCAAAAAACACTCATCCGTTTTGTCACGCGATCCACGAGCGAAATTTTTGATTATCTGGGTTCGATCCTTCGTACCCAAATCAACAATCCCGACAAGAACCCAACCATCTCTCGCAATACCAGTGCGGCAGGCAATTCGGCCGAAGAAAAAACACCTATTTTTGTGATCGAAAAAAACAACACACTCTCAAAAAAATTAGCGGTCATCTCTTACAACGACGACACTTATTCCATTCCTGATGAAAACAATGGATACAGCCCTCTGGTCGTCAATATTATTGCGCAGCTGCTAGCGTTAAGCCGCGTACCCGGTTCAATTCCACAGTCGCCTGCAGTCTTGATCAAATAGTCTTGCGAGAGGCCGAAGCTTTACGATGCAAGCCAGGCGAGCGTCGCCATCCTGCCTGTCTGACGATCGCGACGGTAGGAAAAAAATCGATTTTCCTGATCACTAACCGTACAAAGCCCTGAATTTTCTACCCGCTCAACGCCCATTCGTTTCAGACGCCAGACAGCCAGAGCGGCCAAATCCGCCAGCCATTTCTGAGCATCTGCGGGGTCTCGAACGAACATCCCGGGCTCATCGGCGCCCTGCCCTTGAAAAGCAGTCCGCACGTCTTCACCCACCTGAAAGCTTTGAGCCCCTATTCCCGGGCCAATCCATGCCTGCCATCCCCGGGCCTGCGGACATTTGTTTTGCAAGGCGCTGAGTGTCTGCTCCAGCACGCCTCCAGCCAACCCTCGCCAGCCGGCGTGCGCGGCACCCAGCACCTGACCATCCAGATCCGCAAGGACTACAGGCAGACAATCAGCAGTCAAAATAACTAGAACATTCCCTGGCGAAGACGTCACGCAGGCATCAGCTTCAGGAGGCTGCTTTGCCTCTACAAAAAGCGATACATCATCAGCGTCAGCCACCTCGCAGCCATGCACCTGCTTTAACCAGCAAGGATCGTTAGGCAATAGGGCTCTTAATAACTCACGGTTATGTAAAACCGTCTGAGCATCCTCACCCGCCCCTAATCCCAAATTGAAATTGTCATAGGGCGGCTCACCCACGCCTCCCCATCGGGTCGTGCAACCTAGCTGCACCCCATTCCATAGTTGTTGTGGCCGAATCAGGTTAACCGTCATTTCCAGCTAATTCCTTCGACAACCTTCGCCATATCAGTGGGCAGCGGCGCCTGAAACACAACCTCTCCAGTCCCGGCGGGATCTTCAAACTTCAGCTCAAAGGCATGCAACATTTGACGCGTTGCGTCACCAAGTATCTTGCCGCCATACTGCGTGTCGCCGAGAAGTGGATGCCCCAGACTCGCCAGATGCACGCGGATCTGGTGAGTGCGGCCGGTTTCAAGCTTGCAACTCACCTGCGAAATATTCGAATCTTCATAGGCCCCGGTACGCACTAACTGATAATGCGTAATCGCCGCCTTAGGTGCATTCGGTCGCTCCACAGCCATTCTGACGGGCACGCGAGGATCGCGCCCAATCGGACGATCGATTTTGCCCTGGGGTAGCATCCGGCCATGCGCCAGCGCCGTGTAGAGTCTCCCCATAGAGCGTGCCTGCAGTTGTCTGACAAGATGGGTCTGGGCAACCTCATTGCGGGCTACCACCAGCAATCCCGAGGTGTCTTTATCCAGCCGGTGCACAATGCCAGCACGCGCCACATGGGTGAGCTCAGGATAGCGATTCAGCAAACCATTGAGCAAAGTGCCGCTCCAGTTACCCGCTCCTGGGTGAGTCACTAAACCAACCGGTTTATTGACTACGACCCAGTCCGGGCTCTCGCCCAACACCTCAAAATCAATCGGTTCAGGCCTGAAAGCCTGATCTTCCGGTGCAGGTTGCTCATAAACAGCGATAAGATCGTCTTCTCGCATGGTCTGGCGTATTTTTGCCGGCATGCTGTTGACTTGCACGTGACCACGCTCAATCCAGGTCTGCAGGCGGCTGCGGGAGTGCTGGGGCATGAGAAGTGCCAGCACTTTATCTAGCCGTTCCAGAGGCATTTCTGCCGTCACCCGAAAAAGCTGGGGTTCGTCGTCGGAAAGGTGGTCTTCAGGTATTTGAGTATCAGGCATAGGGACTAGTCATATAATCAGCAGAGAATGCTAACACCAAGGATCATTTCGTGATGGGTCGCACCACTTTTAACTTTTTCCAGAAATTATCTGGCGCCAACGCTTTGAGCAGGATTTTGCTCCTCTGCGCGGTCATCCTGATTGCCGGTTGCGCAAAAAACGGGCAAGAATACGACCCCACAGCCAACTGGAATGCCGAACGGCTGTTCCAGGACGGTAAAGAGGAAATGAATGCTGCCAACTGGAAACTCGCCAAAGAAAGATTCCTGGCTGTTGAGACGCGCTTCCCGCTTGGCGTTTATGCCCAGCAGGCGATGATCAATTTGGCCTATAGCCAGTGGAAAGATAAGGAGCCAGAGCTCGCGTTGGCCACCCTCGCTCGATTCCAGCAGCAATACCCCAATCATCCAGCGACTGATTATGTGCTGTACCTGAAGGGCATGATTAACTTTACGCCCCCCAGTGCGGTATTCGCCTCTATCACAAGACAAAATCCTGGCGAGCGTGACCCAAAGGCTTTGCGCCAGTCTTATATTGCCTTTAACGAATTGATCGATCGTTTCCCCGAAAGCCGTTACACCGTTGATGCGCGCAAGCGCGTCGCCTGGCTGGTCAACACCATGGCCGAAAATGAAAAATTTGTTGCCCGCTATTACTATGACCGTTACGCCTATGTCGCTGCGATCAATCGCGCACAAATCGTGATTACCGATTTTCAAGGCGTGCCTGCTGCCGAAGAGGCGCTATACATCATGATGATGTCGTATGAAAAACTCGGCATGACAGACTTGCGCAACGACACCGAACGCGTGCTGCTTGCGAACTTTCCAAATACCACGCTGATTGCCAATGGGTTCCCCGACAAGTACGCGAAATGGAATTTGCTTAGACTGTTCTAAACGTCTTCGATTTGAATGCGGCGGCGATAAAATTCGACCGCCTCATCAAGAGAACGCGTCCGTGCAAAGGGCGGCAGTCCACGCCACAGCTGCTTGCCATATGGCTTATCTACGAGCCTAGCATCACCCACCATCAATACTCCCCAATCCGTTTCAGTGCGGATCAGGCGACCCGCCCCTTGCTTAAGGGCAATCGCTGCTTCGGGTAATTGAAACTCCATAAATGGATTACCACCGAGCTCTCGGCACGCGCGTAGCCTTGCCTCCAGCACCGGATCGTCGGGCGGTGCGAAAGGTAGTTTGTCGATTGCGACCAAAGTCAGTCTGTCGCCTGGAATATCGATCCCTTCCCAAAAACTCGCGCTACCGACTAATACAGCATTGGGCAACACGCGAAAACGCTCAAGCAAATCACGGCGTGTACCATTACCTTGTCGCATGATGGGCCAGGTTAAACCTGCCGCATCGTAAGCCTCTGCGAGCAGGGCTGCGACACGTTCAACCGCACGTAGCGTTGTACACAACACCAGTGCGCCGGCCTGGCTCGCCTGGATAAGCGGCATCAATGTTTTGACAAACTCAGGCAAAAAATCCGCGGACTGGGGAGGTGGTAAATTTTGCGGAACAAACAATAGCGCCTGATTGGGGTAATCGAAAGGTGAGTCCATGCGCATGGTCTGCGCATCATCGATACCCAGTCGTGAGGTGAAATGCGAAAAATCCTTTTGTACTGAAAGCGTCGCGGACGTAAAAATCCATGCCTGCGTAGATTGACGATATCTTGCGAAGGCTTCAGCGACCGACAAGGGCGCAGCGTGCAGGCGAACATGATGCAAGCCCAGCTCCACCCAGCGCACAATATTCTGTTGATCCCGACGACCTCGCCCTCCTGCTCGACTTGGTTGACCCCATTCACCGAGCCGGGCAGATAACTGCAAACATGTCCGTGAGGCAGCGAGCAAGTCAGGATGTTTTTCTTCAACGGGACCGAGCATTGCGACAAGCTCATCCAGAGCAGTCTGTAGTACCTCACGTGCCCGATCAAAGTCCGCAGGCTCCGGGAATGCCTCAAAGGTCACGCGCCGCCCTGGGAGCTTTTCAAGGGCCAAGCAAGAAAGTCGCAATTCTTTTGCAGCGAGCTCGATTCGGCGAGCCTGCTCAGACCAGTTCGTCATCTCTCTTGCGTGCGCCAGACCCGCGGTCTCGATCAGCTTGGCCAGATCCAATAACTGATGCGTGGAGATATTGGTACCTAAAAATCTTGTCGCGGTATCAGGCAACTGATGCGCTTCGTCAAAAATAACGGTGTCAGCGGCTGGTAGCAACTCCGTCACGCCTGCGTCGCGCAACACCAGATCAGCCATAAACAATGCGTGATTGATCACCACCACGTCGGCTTCCTGGGCCTGACGCCTGGCCTTCAGTACAAAACAATCCCGTACGTTAGGGCATTCCTGTCCCAGACAGTTTTCGCGGGTCGATGTGACGCGCTGCCAGATTTCCGCGTCCTCGGGGACTGTAGGGAGATCGGCACGATCACCTGTGGCACTTTGCTGCGCAAACACCTGAATATGACGGAGTTGCTGGACCTCGGCGCGGGATTTCAATGCCCGGTCTTCACCCTGTTGACGCTCTAAGTGGTAGTGACAGACATAATTGCCACGTCCTTTGAGCAAGGCAATCACGGCGGGGATGCTCAAGGCATCGCGCACACCAGGTAAATCTCTCGAAAAAAGCTGATCCTGCAAGGTACGGGTACCGGTCGACACGAGGACTTTTCCGCCCCCAAGTAATGCGGGGACCAGATAGGCCCAGGTCTTGCCCGTGCCGGTACCCGCCTCGGCAACGAGGGTGCCTCGTTCGGCGATCGTACGCTCAACTGCCTGAGCCAGCTCAATCTGGGCAGGACGGACACGATAGCCCTTAGAGTGCGCCGCAAACGGGCCCTCCAGGGAGAAAATCTCGGAAATAGAAGAATCAAGCATTAAACACACCAAAAGCCACGTCGGATCATACCGCCTCAAAGCGCCGCGCCCCCAGACTGTGGCAAAATCCTCCGCTTGTTAAAGCAAATTAAGTGTGTTGCCCAAT
>CAIPID010000375.1 GCA_903865015.1 uncultured beta proteobacterium
CCCATCGCCCGGTAGCTCAATATCTTTAGCAACAGCCGCTGTTGGCGTAAAGAGCAGCGATGTCGCCGTCAAGAAGGTCATTGCGGCAATCCCTGCGACCCTGAACCATGTGAAGTGCGTCGTTTTAGTCATGATGTCCCCTTAGGCTGCCTGAACAGTGATTGACTCAACAACATTGCGCATATAACCAGCGGGATTCCACGTTGCTTGCATGGGTTGAGTTTCACCCGCGCGGTTGAAAGCTTTGACGCGCAAGGTCAATGGGCCTTTCTGGGTAGGTTTGAATTCGATCGACCATGGCCTGAACGAGTAATTCCCAAGGTCATTACCTAATTTAGTTTCAATCCAGGTTTTGCCGTCATCTTGAGAAAACATGACCTTCGCGATGCCCCGTCCGGAATCAAACGCAATTCCTCTGGCAAGTGTTGGTTTGCCAACAGTCACGACACTCTGATCATTCAAGTTCGTGATAAAAGAGCGGACATTGAAACGATTGATTGGGATGGTCTTTTCGGGTGCTTTGCCAGGTTCCACGCAATTGCAGTCGTTATCAGGAATGCGGTAGGCAGGATTCATCCAGAATCCATTAAAAACTTCGTCCAGCACGTTAATCTGGCTCAGGTGTTTCACCCAGTAAGTTCCGTAATAACCCGGCACAATGAGTCTGAGCGGATAGCCATTGAGCATGGGGAGCTCGGCGCCATTCATTTGGTAGGCGAGCATGACCTCCCCGTCCATCGCATGGTCGATGTCGAGCGCTTTGATAAAGTCTGGACCATCTCCCAGTACTGGCTTATCCAAGCCGTCGAAGCTTACTTGTTTAGCTGTTTTGCCAGGGTTAGCTTTTTGCAAAATATCTTTCAATGGCACGCCCACCCATTCTGCGTTGCCCATTGCCCCATTGCCTAGCTGTCCACCATTGACACGAGGGTCAAAAAAACCACGACTGTTGCCTGAGCACTGATTGACCGCCACGACACTCTTGGAGGTGAATTTTGTTTTCAGATCTTGCAATGACAATTCAATGGGATTTTGAATATTGCCACCGATTTTTAGCCGATAGGTCTGTGGGTCAATCGATGTAGGTATGCCTGCCCAGTGATAACGCACAAAAAATTCATCATTTGGTGTGATGATTTTGTTATCGAAATAGGAAAAGGGCGTTTCAAGTTGTGGGGGCCGCGAGGTCAGCACAATCATTGGTTTCTTTTCAGGAAACGCGATCAGATCGCGCTCGCCGAATTTAAAAGGAAGCTGCAGCGTAGATTGCGCCGCATTTGCTATCGTTGAAAACACCAATGTTGCAGACCCAGCAACGCCTAGCGACAGCACTTTGCGTCGCGACATTTGGCTCACGGGATGTTCCGGATGCATAGACCCTCCTTATGCTGGCTTAGTCAGCTTTGTTAGGTTCTTAGATTACATCCAGAAACCCAGCTTGCAAACAAAAATATTTTTATTGCTCAGCGACCCTCAAAGCAATGTGATCTAAGGCTTCTTGCACTTGATCAATCAGTATCAGACATAGCTCACCTGGAGCGAGTTTTGCCAGGGCTGTATCGATGGCCAGAAACTCGCCTCGGATCTCCTGGATTTGTTTGGTACGTGTCACGTTTTTAAGGCCAAGCTGGAGCAGTGCGAGCACCTCTCCGTCTTCGCGTCCGCGCTGACATTGATCCTGGTAGAGAATAGCTTCGTCAAAGATTTCGCCCAGGATTTCTGTCTGGCGCGAAATATCCTCGTCACGTCGATCACCGGCACCGCTGATGACGACAGTGCGACGCGTGGCTGGCATGCTTTCGATCGCCTGCACCAGGGCGAGAATGGCGTCCGGATTGTGGCCATAGTCCGCAATGACTGTCGCACCGCGGTACTCGAATACGTTGAAACGCCCAGGAGCCGTTTGTGCATCATTAACAAAGCTTGAGAGCCCGGCTTCGATTGTTTTCCAGTCGAGATTGAGTGCCCAGCCTGCGGCGGTTGCTGCCATCGCGTTTTCAATTTGAAACGTAATCGTTCCATTGCGGGTGAGCGGAATAGTTTTGAGTGGGATGCGGTGTTCCTGGCCAGCTTCGGAGCAGACGATTTGTGCGCCGTCCTGGTACACCACGCGTTTGCCTTGTGCACGGTGCGTATTCAGTACGGGGTGGTGCCCGTCATGTGCGAAAAAGATGACTTGCCCGGGGCAAGACTCTGCCATTTGAGCGACCAGTGGGTCTGCGGCGTTCAGCACGGCGGCACCATGAGAAGCGACGTTTTGCACAATCACGCGTTTAACCAGAGCGAGAGTATCAACAGTGTTGATGAAATTCATACCCAAGTGATCACCGATGCCGATGTTTGTGACAATCGCCACATCACATTTATCAAAAGCCAGACCTTCGCGCAGAATCCCGCCGCGTGCTGTTTCAAATACCGCGGCGTCGACATCTGGATGCATCAATACATTTCGGGCGCTGCGCGGACCGCTGCAATCGCCTGTATCAATACACCGGTGCTCGATGTAGACACCATCGGAGTTGGTCATGCCGACGCGCTTGCCGCTGATGCCCAGCAGATGCGCGGTGAGGCGAACGGTGGTTGTTTTACCGTTTGTGCCGGCAACCGCCACGACGGGTATGCGCGCGTTGTCGCCTTCGGCGAACATGCTGGAGACAATCGCTTCGCCGACTGGTCGCGCTTTGCCAAACGAAGGGCTCAAGTGCATTCTCAGACCAGGCGCAGCATTGATTTCTACAATGCCGGCGCGTTGCTCTTCCATGGGTTTGATGACCGTCTCTGCCACCAGATCAACACCCGCGATATCGAGTCCGACCATTTGGGCTGCTGTCACCATGCGTGCTGCGAGCTCTGGATGTACCTCATCGGTTACATCAGTTGCGCTGCCGCCCGTACTCAGGTTGGCGTTATTACGCAACAGAATACGTTTGCCTTTTTCGGGGACGGAGTCGGCGGTCAGGTGCTGTGTGGCAAGTGTCGCCAGAGCAATGTCGTCAAAACGGATTTTGGTGAGAGGCGTCGCATGGCCATCGCCGCGTAATGGGTCGGTATTGACCTGATCAACAAGCTGGCGAATGGAATGCGTGCCATCGCCAATGACTTGTGGAGGATCACGCCTTGCTGCAGCGATCAGTTGATTGCCGATCACCAGCATACGGAAATCGTGGCCTGGTATGTATTGCTCGACAATCACATCAGAGCTAATTTGTGAGGCGACCGCAAACGCTGCATTGAGCTGCTCGCGCGTCTCGATATTGACTGCCACGCCTTTGCCCTGATTGCCGTCGCGAGGCTTGAGTACCACTGGCAGGCCGATTTTGTTGGCCACGGTCCAGGCGTCTTCTTCGCGCGACACGACTTGCCCCTGAGGTACGGGGACACCTGCAGCATCGAGAAGCATTTTCGTCAGATCTTTATCCTGAGCGATGGATTCGGCGATCGCACTGGTATTGCCTGTCTCGGCGGCCTGGATCCGGCGCTGTTTGCTACCCCAGCCAAATTGCACCAGACTGCCTTCTGTCAGGCGGCGATAGGGCACGCCTCTCGCAATCGCGGCATTCACAATCGAACCGGTGCTGGGTCCCAGTCGAACATCTTCATCCAGTTCGCGCAGGCGAGCGAGTGCTTGTTTGATATCAAAGGGCTCGTGGGTGATCGTGGCGAGAATGAGCGCCTCGGCCAAATCAAAGGCTAGACGCCCGACAGGTTCTTCGGTGTACTGCACCACTACCTGAAAGGATTCGGGGTCGGGCGTGGCAAAGGTCTGGCTAAACGCCACTGGGCAGCCTGCAGCGGCCTGCAGTCCGAGGGCGACAGCCTCCATGGCGTGTGCCAGTGTGATCGGGTCTTTGTGGCCGAATGGGCGCAGCGGCTTTACATCAGGAAAGCGGGCACGCAATTGCGTGACGAAATCTGGAATCTGATCGAGGTCGCGTTCGACCCCTTCGCAGGTGACCACGGCCTCGATGGCAGTTTGACGGCTCCACAGATTGGGGCCGCGCAAGGCGCGAATGCGTGACACTTCCATTATGTATTCCTGTATGTACGTGGTAACAAAGTACTGGTCGCAATGTAAAACATAAATGACTTAGAAAAATAGTAGCGCAGGTTGATGGAGTGCAATGGTTATTGCATGTCCGCCAACAAAGAATCTTATTTCAATCGGATACAAAACTCACCAGACCGGCTTCAATTAGATCCGGTGTCAAGCCTACTGCCCAGGCGCTCGCTGCAGCGGCCATCACATTGTAGATTTGCGCGATATTTGTTGCTTGCTCTGTCAACGGGATCGCAGCCACATCACAAAGATTAATGCGCTGAGCGCCTTGCGCCATGATCAGCTGGTTATGGTCGATGAAAACAGCTCTGCCGCCCGCCTGTAAGTGCTCGGTCAGTACGGGGAGTTTCGCCTGTTTGCCAAAGAGCGTGATCTGACCATCACAAAATCTGGCTAGATCAATCACGCGCTCATCGTCGGCATTCAGAACTGCCATGCCGCCTGGCAATATGACATCCATCTGGGTACGATAGACCATGATCCGCTCCTGCTCATCCAGGACGTCGTGGTTTGAGAGGTCTTCGGTCCAGTCGATATTGGTGATGATGCCAACTTCGCAACGTTCGTAGGCGAGGCCTTCAGTCAGAATTTGTGTACAGCCATTTTCAATAATGGCGGCTTGTACTTCCCGATTAAGCAACACGCGACGGCCGTCCGCCCAGGTGGCACAGTCTCCACGGCGTAGCTGTCGACGATCAACAAAAAGGCCGTCACTGCTGGCCAGGCCCGTTCGCAATCCATGCAGGCTGAGGAGTCTGAAAAGCAGCTTGCCCGTCATGGTTTTGCCGCGTGTGCCCGCAATGCCGATGACCGGCACGCGCGCCATATCGCCTGGCGGGAATGTGTAATCCACAATATCTCGACCGACCTGTCGTGGCTGTCCGCCTGCGGGTTTGAGATGCATCAGCAACCCCGGGCCCGCATTGACCTCGACAATCGCTGCGCCCTGCGTGTGCAGCGGTTTTGAAATGTCCTCGGCGACCAGATCGATGCCAGCAATATCGAGTCCGACGATACGTGCGGCGACCGAGGCGATCGCGGCAACTTCCGGATGAACCAGTTCGGTGCAGTCATAGGCAACATTGCCGATGCGTTGGATCGTGACCACCTGACCAAGTGCGGGGACCGAGCTTAATGACAGGCCCTGGCGCGCGAGCTCAAGCTCAACGGCTGGGCTGAGTTTGACATGATTCAGTGGCAGGTCGTCTTCATGCCCGCGCTTCGGATCCCCATTGAGCTGCGCATGGATGAGTGCAGCGATTGCGTGTGCGCCATCGCCTGTGACGGTCGCGTTTTCCCCGCGGGCCGCAGCAACGAGTTTGCCGCCAACAATCAGCAACCGATGTTCGACGCCCCGGATAAAATTTTCAACCAGGACACCGGATCCTTCGCGATCTGCCTCTGTGAAAGCGGTTTCTACTTCATCCTGCGTCGAAAGATTAATAAATACGCCACGCTGGTGATTACCATCTGTGGGTTTGACCACGACGGGCAGACCTATCTCAAGCGCGGCCTCCCAGGCGTCTGCTGGGTGAGTAACTTCGCGGCCGTGAGGGACTGGCACGCCACATGACTCAAGCAATGACTTGGTTAACTCTTTGTCGCGCGAAATTGTTTCCGCAATGGCACTGGTGTTATCCGTTTCGGCGGTCCAGATCCGGCGTTGGTTGACGCCATAACCGAGTTGGAGCAAATTGCCCTCGCTCAGCCGGATGGCGGGGATATCCCTGTCATCTGCAGCATCGACAATACAGGCCGTGCTCGGCCCCAGACAGAATTGCAGTCTGAGTTTGTTGAGTGTTTCGATGGTGCTGTTGAGGTCGTAGGGCTGGTCGTTGATCGCTGCCAGAATTAAATCCCGGGCTGCCAGCAATGCGAACATCGTCACATCCTCGTGCCATGCGCGAACAATGACCTTAAAGACATTGGGGCTGGACGTTGAGTGCGTGTGGCCAAAGCCGGCTGGTAGTCCCGCCATCCCTTGCAAGGCCGTTGTAACGTGTTCAAGTAACGCAGCATGAAAAACACCTTGTTCAAGTTCGAACATGCAGTCGGCTGGATTTTCTGTGATGCGTGATGACTGCCCCAAAATAGGGAGGCATTGCTTCAGTCGTGCGTGGCAACGGGCAGTCAGTGCGTGAGGCAGCTGTGCAAGCGTTTGAATATCAATCCAGACCTCCAGCACCGGACGGTAAGTCCACATGTTCGGGCCGCGCACAGGAATAATGCGTTGGATGACAATATCTTGAGTGTTCATGATCAAAAGCTCGTGCTGCAGTGCAGCAATGTTGCGTATTTGTCATTATCGCAGCAAAAAGACCTTCAAGCAGGTGCGCCTGGCAATGCGCGGAGGTGAGATTGGCCACGGGTCGTTATACTTACACATTAACCATAGTAGGTTCTTAGCCATTTCCTATTGAAATGGATGGTTCGTACCAGTGGGCATCATGCGTCACAGAGATGACATCTCTTTTAACTAAAAATTCTGCGATTGAACTGATTTTGCCGTCTGGCTGGGCTCAGGCTATTGAGCCATTGCTTGAACCAGAAGAAAAAATTCTGACCTGGCTCGAGCCTGATCTGGATCAGCATCTTTTTTTCTCAACCGGCGCGTTGGTTCTGACTTCACGCCGCTTGCTCGCGCGCGAGCCTGGCGCTGCTGACTGGCTGAGTTGGCCTGTCACCGCTTCACAATCTTTGCAGCACCGGGATCATGCAGGGGTAGGCACGATTGAGTTATTCGAAGGCCAGGTAAGACTTGGCGTTTGGCGACATACTCTTAGCATGACGCCTGCTGTCAGGCGCATGTCTGACTTGTTTGACGATCTCCAACAGACGCTTGCTGATCCAACCCGCCAGATTGAGGCGGACGCTGCGGCGTGTCCGACCTGCGGGACGCCCTATGCTCCGGATCACGATGAATGCGCGGTATGCAATTCGGATCCAACAGGGCCGTCGACAACCTGGGCATTGCTGCGTTTGGCGCGTTTCGCCAAACCTTACCGTACACCATTGATTATTGGTTTTATCCTCACGCTGATGTCTACGGCGGCAACTCTCGTGCCGCCATATCTGACGATGCCATTGATGGATAAGATCCTGATTCCTTTCCAGAACGGCAAACCGATCAACTATGATCTGGTTGCGTTGTACTTGACCGGACTGGTTGTATCCGCACTGCTTGCGTGGTTGTTGAGCTGGGCGCGCACTTATCTGCTGGCCTGGGTGAGTGAGCGAATCGGTGCGGATCTGCGCACAGCAACCTTTACGCATTTGCAAACCTTATCCCTGCAGTATTTTGGTGGTAAGCGAACGGGCGATCTGATGGCCCGGATTGGTAGCGAAACAGACCGGATCAATCTGTTTTTGTCCTTGCATCTGCTTGATTTTGCGAATGATGTATTGATGATCGTCATGACTGCAGCCATTCTGATCTCAATCGACCCCTGGCTCGCACTGACAACCTTGATCCCGTTGCCCATGATTGTTTGGATGATTCATATGGTCAGAGGACGACTGCGTCATGGTTTTGAGAAAGTCGATCGCTCCTGGAGCGAGGTGACCAACGTGCTGGCAGACACCATTCCAGGGATTCGTGTGGTGAAGGCATTTGCCCAGGAGCATCGCGAGGTTGCGCGCTTCAGGGAGGCGAATGACCGCTACCTCAGCGTCAATGACCGCATCAATAAAGTCTGGGCACTATTTGCGCCAACGGTAACTTTCCTGACCGAAATTGGTCTGCTGGTCGTCTGGATTTTCGGTATTTCACAGGTCGCCGCAAGTTCTATTACAGTGGGTGTGCTCGCAGCGTTTCTGGCTTATATCGGCAGGTTCTATTCACGCCTGGATTCGATGAGTCGGATTGTGTCCCATACACAGCAAGCTGCGGCGGGTGCCAAACGGATTTTTGACATTCTGGACCACGTCTCCAGCGTGCCTGATGCCGCGCGTCCGGTGCCGCTTGAGCGCATCGAAGGACGCATCGAGCTGCGCAACGTAGGATTCCGTTATGGCAGCCGTACAGTTTTGCGCAATGTCTCCCTGAATATTGGTGCCGGTGAAATGATCGGACTCGTTGGACACAGCGGCTCGGGTAAGAGCTCGCTGGTGAATCTGATCTGTCGTTTTTATGATGTGACCGAAGGTGGCATCCGTGTGGATGGCGTTGATATCCGCTCCTACTCGCTGACTTCATTTCGCCGCAATATCGGCTTGGTGCTTCAGGAACCTTTCCTGTTTTTTGGCACGATTGCCGAAAACATCGCTTACGGCAAACCCGAGGCAACCCGTGAGGAAATCGTCGCCGCGGCTCGTGCTGCGCGGGCCCATGAATTTATTTTGCGCCTGCCTCAAGGCTACGACTCTCTGGTTGGTGAACGCGGGCAGGCATTGTCAGGCGGTGAACGTCAACGTATCTCGATTGCGCGTGCATTGCTCATCGACCCAAGAATACTGATTCTGGATGAGGCGACATCCTCGGTCGATACGACCACAGAGATGGAAATCCAGGAAGCACTCGACAACCTCATTCAAGGCCGTACAACCATTGCCATTGCCCATCGACTCAGCACCCTGCGCAAAGCAGATCGTCTGGTAGTGATGGATCGTGGACAGGTTGTCGAAATCGGTAACCATGATGATTTGCTAGCGCGCGGTGGTGCCTATCATGCACTCTACCAGGCACAAACAAGACTCAACGCAGAGGAGCAGCCCCCACTTGTACCTGCGTCGGAGACTGCAAATGCTTGATTTGCTGATGTCCCGTAACTCTGGCGGCAGACTGGTCGTAACCCTCCCGGACGGTCAGGTACACGAGGGTATCGTACCCGTTCGCGCATTTCCCGTTAATGCCCCGGACGGTTGCCTCGCCTTGATGAGTGCAGAGGGTAAGGAGTTATTCTGGGTCGAGGATCCTGCGACATTGCCTGAGGATGTGTTTGCTCTGGTGCAGGAGGAGATCTCAACCCGCGAGCTCATGCCAGAGATTCACAGCATTATCAGCGTTTCGACATTTTCGACTCCCAGTACCTGGCTGGTAGCAACGAATCGCGGCAATACCCAATTTGTGCTCAAAGGCGAAGAAGATATTCGCCGTCTGGTTGGATCGACGCTCATCATTACTGATAGTCATGGTCTGCGGTTTTTATTGCGTGATATGCTCGCACTTGATAAGTCTAGCCGTAAAATTCTCGACAGGTTTTTATAATGAGGCTTCGCATGATGCAAAGTCATGCGGTCGGTGCGAGGCGTAAACTTTTGCCAGGGTAAGATAACTGACGTCGCGATCCGGACTCACCCTTAATTTTCGCTCTGTATTGGCGTTTTTTTGCTCTGGATTGATTGTGACTTGTCAGGGCCTAAACATCCCGATCAGAATCGCAGGGTCAATCCTTGCATCGTTCAGACTTACATTCCAGTGAAGATGCGCGCCAGTTACTCGGCCTGTGGCACCGACTTTGCCGAGGACGTCTCCACGCGCAAGGGAGTCGCCTACGGCAACATCAATCACAGACAAATGACAATACATACTGATCAGGCCTTGGCCATGATCAAGAAAGACGGTATTCCCGTTAAAAAAATAATTGCCTGTCAATATAACTTTGCCATCGGCGGGCGCCTTGATTGGCGTGCCAGTCGGTACGGCGAAATCCAGACCGGAATGTGGTGCACGCGGCTCACCGTTAAAAAAGCGTTTCAGTCCGAAAGGACTGGAGAGTGGGCCCTCGACGGGTTTGTCAAAAATAAGATTGCTTGGGATTTTAGGACTGAATTCTTGGTAGGCCTGGTTTTGTGCGGTCATTTCCAGATTGATGCGTTTTAGATCCTCGGGCAAAGGATTCACTTGCCTAGTGTTTTTGATAGTGAGTCGTTGTTCTTTGTATTTTTTATCTTTTACAGTGAACGCGATTTCGCGTGATGAACCGTTTTTAACAACAATACTTTGCTGACCTGTAGGGGTGTTAAGTGCTAGGCCGACGATTGCATACCATTGTTCACCGGGACTCTTTACAACAAGCACTGATTTGTTTTTAAAGCTGATTTGTGGTGCCTTGATAGCCGAGCCGAGTTCGACCACCGCTATGCCACCCGGGACTGGGTGATGCAGTGAGAGGATGTCGCTTGTGACGAACTCAGATGACGCAATGGCCTGACAAGAACATAGGCTTACAAAGGATAGTGCAGCGCACGTAAAAAAGAATCGAATAAAGTGCGTCATTTCAAGGGTTCTATTTTTTGCAACATGACTAGCATTCAGAATTTCCAGAGATATTCAGTCGGATCGTCAGGGCATGAGCCGAACTTGCAGACCATGACGGATGAAACTGTGTTGGCCGCAGCAAGGGTTAGAAAAACGAACATAACCAGCGTAGTCAGTCCAGCTACTGTTTTTTTGAACGCTAACGTCATATTGTCCCGGTCAATGCAAAGCATCACGGCACAAAAAATTGATATGACCAGAAATGAAATAAAACCCCATGTATAAAAATGAAAGTGGAGGAGTTCAGATCCGTAACCGGCATCGCCAGGTTGTATATGCAAAAGGACTTGTCTGACAGAGGCGATTCCACCCGCGATGGCGGAGGCGAGAATGATTGAATAATGAACTGCAGACGGACCAAAACGCATGTTAAGCATCATGCCAATCCCAGCCATGGTCAGACCTACGCGTTGCAACTGGCATAACGGGCAGGGGAGTTCATTCATGAATATCTGGTAGTAGAACGCCTCAGCCAGAGATCCACAGACGCCAAGCAAGGCCAGCGTATTAAAAATGTAAGACCAGGATTGTGAATCCGATGGCTTAAGGGTTTGTGAAAGATTCATGATTTCAACCCTTAAAGTGAAATATTCAATTGATCTGTGATGTGGTATTTCAACCAACCCAGATAAATCACAAAGGTGACAACCCAAGCTGTAATGGCAACCGCGCGTTGTCCACGCATGCCAAAAAAGATGGCGAGCATGGCAGTAAAAAATGGCAACATCATGATCATTGGAGTGGCCTCACATAAACTAGTCTGACTTTAGCACGCAGTCACACTGACTTGCATCCTGATTATTAAATTGCGTAGTCGGCCTCGAAGGGTTGGCCGCTGTGTAGCGTACTGCCTATCCCGCTCTTGACGATGGAATTCATGCCAAAGCAAACGGCACCCTGCATTTTAGGAAGCGCGCGATAGCTTTGCAACGTTTGACTCACTGACGGTGTCGAGTGAGAGGTGAAAGGATCGATGTCCGGAATCGGGCAGCGCGGGCATGGTTTGGCCATGGAGAGTTCGACCAAACCATTGGCTGTATGGATGCGCATGCTTTGCAAATCGTCTTCCGTATGCGCATCCAGACCTTCGATCACGATATTGGGACGAAAGCGCAGCATGCTGACGGGTTCATGTCCTGCATCGATCAGGCGCGCATTGAAATCATCGAGTGCAAGTTCGGTCACCACTAACGCCGCGAAACCATCGCTGAACATATTTGGGTATTCCTTGCCTTGCGTCCATTCGGTGGAACTGAATCGTCGTGCATTCGCAGCAAACCGCACTAGCCGGAATTGCTTACCAGGTACAGACAGATAATTGTCTAACCAGGTGGCGACAGCGTCGCCCGTATCATCTGCATCTAGCGTGTCGCGCCACACCGTTACCTTTAAAGATTTGCCACGCTGGGCAAAGGGGATACTGATCTCTGGTTGTTGCGGTGCGTTAAGAATCAGTGCATCGTTGGTCAAAGAGGGGGTGATCCAAACCATATGCGGGATTTGCCGTTGCGTCAGAAACTGACCGTCCTGATCAACAATCATCCATTCCCGATCAAATTCCAGGCCTGTAGGGGTGATCCGTGATTCACTGACCTCGATGCCCGCGCATGATTTCACTGGGTAGATGAAAAGCTGTGAAATGACGCCGGTACAGTCTGACATGGTGGAATTCCAAAAAGGTTGGTACTTGAGTGATTATGCCGGATTAAACTATAGGTCAAGTTTAAATTATCGGGAAATGCTATGCCTTCATTTGACGTTGTTTCAGAAGTCGACAAACACGAGTTGACCAATGCGGTCGATCAGGCCAATCGCGAGCTTGCTACACGTTTTGATTTCAAGGGAACGGATGCAAAGTTTGAGCTTGAGGGGTTTGTCGTCAATCAAGTCGCTTCGAGCGCTTTTCAGCTCAAACAAATGCTCGACATCCTGCGCGGGCGTCTGAGCGCACGGGGTATTGATACTCGCTGTATGGATGTTGCAGATCCGCTTGAGAATCTTGGCGGCGCGCGTCAGAAAGTGACAGTTAAACAAGGGCTCGAGCAGCCCGTTTCTAAGAAGCTGATTGCGGCCATGAAAGAGGCCAAGCTCAAGGTTGAATCGCAGATCACCGGTGAAAAGCTGCGCGTCACTGGAAAAAAACGCGATGATCTGCAGGCAGCCATCGCGTTATTGAAAAAGACCGATGTCGAGCTGCCCCTGCAGTTCAACAACTTCAGAGACTGATTATCTCATTCCGGTTTTTGCGTCTTTAAACAGGTCGGACAATCCACGAGGTTGTGAGCGCCAGTACTGTTTTGGTGCTGTGACGCTTGCACCCAGCTCGGCTGCTGCGTGCCAGGGCCAGCGTGGATCGTAGAGCATGCCGCGCGCGAGTGCCACCATATCGGCTTCGCCATCTGCAACGATGCCTTCGGCTTCGGCAGGTGTGGTGATCAGACCCACCGCCATGGTAGGCAGGCCTGTGCCCTGTTTGATTTCTGTTGCAAGCGGCACCTGGTATTTTGGACCCAGCGTAATTTTTTGCAGAGGCGAAATCCCGCCGCTGGAGACATCGATAAAGTCGCAACCGCGTGCTTTGAGGATCTTGCCAAACTCGACACATTCCTGAGCGGTCAGACCGCCGTCAACCCAGTCTGTTGCCGAAATGCGGATACCCACGCAGGTGTCGGGGCACGCTGCACGCACGGCATCAAACACCTCAAGCGGGAAACGCATACGGTTCTCAAGTGAACCGCCGTATTCATCTGTGCGCTGATTTGCAAGCGGTGACAGGAATTGATGCAACAGATAGCCATGGGCTGCATGTAATTCGATGCCGTTAAAACCAATGCGTATGGAGCGTTTGGCGGTTGCGACAAACGCCTCTTTGATGCGTTTGAGGCCAGCGAGATCCAATGCCTGCGGGGCAGGCTCAGTAGGCAAGTGGGGGATCGCTGAGGGGCCAACTGTTTGCCAGCCACCTTCTGAGGTCAGTTGCAGTTGTGCGCCATCCCAGGGCCGGTGGCTCGAGGCTTTGCGTCCGGCATGTGCAAGCTGGATCATGAGTGGCATATCGGAATATTGACGGATCGCATCCACCACGCGTTTGAGTGCCGCTTCGGTCTCATCCGAATACAAGCCTACGCAACCCGCAGTAATGCGGCCGATAGGCTCGACCGCTGTGGCTTCGATAATGAGCAAGCCCGCGCCTGAGAAGGCCAGTTGGCCGAGATGAATGAGATGCCAGTCTGTCGCTTTGCCTTCGTCGGCGGTGTATTGGCACATCGGTGCAATCACAATGCGGTTTTCAAGTTTGAGAGGGCCGAGTTCGATGGGTGAGAAAAGCTTGCTCATGATTGATCCTGTATTTGATCCAGTAATTGTGATCTTGAAATTGATTTGTTGTTGATGCTAATGGTTGACGAGCTTGGCTGCAAGTCATTGAATCATTATCGCGTTCGATGGTGCTCAAGCAGTGCCTGCCTGGTGGTGGGTTTAGCCAGCTGCTCCAGCCACCAGATCAGTGCGCGTCCAGGTTTTGATTTGCCTTGTCTCCATGCATATCTGGCGTGAGTTTCGCGAACGGCTTGCTCAACGCGCTTGGCGATCAGGCGCCCTGACTCCAAATAGGGTTTGGCCATCGGCTCTGGCACAAAGCCGCAGCCTAGCCCCCGCATCTGGGCGTCGAGCTTGGCTGCCATGCTCGGCAGTGTCAGGACATCCTGTCCTAGGCTCAGTCCGATGGTGACGCCCGCACCCCGCTGGATGGAGTCTGCCACGGACACAATGCGGTGTTGTGAGATATGGTCAGGATGGAGAGGTTCGACTGCGCTGGCCAGGGGATGGTGGGGCGCCACGACAAAAATAAAGCGGACTGTCCCGATTGGATGTTGATGGATGTCTTTTCCCAGGATCTGTGCTTGATCCGGAATGCCTATCGCAAGATCCGCCAAGCCTGACTCTAGCGTCTGGATGGTCCCGGAAAGCGCTTCATCCCGGATTCTGAGGCGGGTAGGGGGATTTGTGGCCAGAAACGCCTCGCACAGCTCCATAATGGCCGCAGGAGCGATGATGGTGTCGACCGCAATGGTGAGCTGCGCCTCCCAGCCGGTGGCAATCCTTTTAATGCGGCTGGCAATCGCATCCATATCGTCGAGCAGCCTCAGACCTTCACGCAAAAGTTCGCGTCCTGCATCGGTGGGTTTGGCCTGACGTGAACTGCGATCGAAAAGTAAAACGTCCAGGGCATCTTCGAGTTGACGAACCCGGTACGTTAAGGCGCTTGGCACCAGATCCAGTTTGCGCGCTGCCGCGGCAAAACTACCCATTTCCGATATGGTTTGCATCATATTAAGGGCCTCGGGAGTGAGGGCCTCGTAGGTTGCAGGATTGGACTTTTGATATTTATTTTGCATGCTGTCGATAATATAATTCAAATAATTTGAATGATGGCGTCAAATTTAGAGATCGTCACGCACGTCTCTGGCAGGTAAAGTTCTATCCATACGCACTTTATTGAAAATACACAGGAGACGCACATGCTGAAACTTCGCCGCTCACAGGAACGTGGTTATGCCGATCACGGCTGGCTGAAATCCTTTCATAGTTTTTCCTTTGCGGGTTATCACGATCCCTTGCACATGGGGTGGGGCAATCTGCGGGTCATTAATGAAGACCGCATTGCACCGGGCACAGGATTCGGTACCCATGGTCACCGCGATATGGAAATCATCAGTTATGTGTTGTCAGGCAATCTGGCGCATAAAGACAGTATGGGTAATGTGAAAGGCATCCCTCCAGGCGACGTGCAACGCATGAGTGCTGGCAGTGGCGTGCAGCACAGTGAATTCAATCACGCAGAGGGGCAACAAACACATTTCCTGCAAATTTGGATCGAACCTAATGTCAAAAATATCGAGCCTGGTTATGAGCAGAAAACGGTTCCGGAACTTGATAAACGTGGCCAACTAAGGTTGATTGCTTCACCAGATGGTGCCAATGGTTCAGTGACTATTCATGCAGATGCCGCGCTCTATGCAGGCCTGTTTGATGGTGCGGAGCACGCTGAACTCGTACTTAATCCTGAACGCAAGGCATATGTCTTTCTGGTTCGCGGAGGCTTGACGGTCAATGAGCAAAAACTGGAGTCGGGCGATGCACTGCTGGTCGAACAAGAAAGTCTACTGACGCTTACAGAAGGACAAGATGCCGAAGTCCTTGTATTTGATTTGGCACGCTAAGTTTTTAATATTTTTTTAAAACTTTTAAAACGCCGGGGTTGCCTTTGGGTGGCTCCGGCGTTTTGCTTTTCAGTGTCCGTAGCCCTTATTTTTGTGCATCCTCAGCTAACCGAGCGATAATGCTTGCAATCTTGCTGATCCCACGCAGAACTGGGTAAAACTAAATGACTAAAAAAATACACTTGGGTTGCATCGCCGATGATTTCACGGGAGCAACCGATCTGGCCAATAATCTGGTGCGCGCGGGAATGCGTGTCGTACAAACGATAGGTGTTCCTGAAACCCCGCTGGATGCAGAGGTTGATGCGGTCGTGGTTTCTTTGAAATCCCGCACCATTGATCCGGCCGAGGCTGCGACAGAGTCTGTGCGCGCGCTTAAATGGCTTCAGGACCAGGGGGCAAGTCAGATTTATTTCAAATATTGCTCGACCTTTGATTCGACTGCGCAAGGCAACATCGGTCCGGTCACAGATGCCCTGATGGCTGCACTAGGGATCGATTTCACCATAGCAACTCCAGCCTTTCCAGATGCTGGACGCACAGTATTCAAGGGCTATCTTTTTGTGGGCGATGTCTTGCTCAACGAAAGCGGCATGCAGGATCATCCGTTGACACCGATGACCGACCCCAATCTGGTGCGTGTGCTGCAGGCGCAGACCCAGCATAAAGTCGGTTTGATAGATTACAAAGTGATTGCCCAGGGATCGGCGGCGATCC
>CAIPID010000376.1 GCA_903865015.1 uncultured beta proteobacterium
GACGTCGACGCGTGCCACAACGATGTTGTCGTTCGGGTGCAGTCGGATGATCGGGCCGGTCATTGTTTTGTGGCTGGTTTCAAGCATGATGTCTCGTTGTTTTTAATGAGTTTTTGTTAAGTGATAGTCGTAAGTATAGGTAATCTTTACCCACTCAGTGCGTATTAATAAAGTTCGCCATATCTTTAATGAGTTTGTCTTTGGCGCTTTGTTCCGAGCCTGTCCATGAGAATGTCGTCTTGTCTGTGCCGTAGGTCAACATTTTGCGATCAATGGGGCCTTGCATGATCCCGTGTGCCGCCTGATCGTAAAACCATATATCGATATCCGCACCTTTGGCTTTTTGTTGTTCTGACCACTCCAGCGGTGACGGTGAAAATAACTCTGGATTTTTCTGTCGATTGCAGTTTTCTGCCACACCAACAGGTGCCAACGCATAGCGGCCGATATACCTACAAGGCGCATTTCTCGCCCACATATAGTCTTCTTGCTTCAGACCTGCATAGTTATCCAGTTTGCCGTTTACCATTCTGACAGGAACTTTAAGAGTATCCGGAAAGCCAAGACCAGCTTGCGGTGACCCTTCGGCAAAAACCCCTTTGACATACTTTGGGTCAACAAGGCCAGCCATATTCAAAACAACCGTGCCACCATTTGATACGCCCTGTAAAAATATACGCTGCGAATCAATATCCGGGTGCTTAGTTGCCCACTGATAAGCACCCAGCATGGTTTTTAAAATCATTTTTTGTCTGGCGTCATTGGAGACTTGTGAGCCAAACAATGCATAGCCCTGATAAAAACCATTCATCTGATAGGCATCAAACACTAAGGTTGCAACACCCTCCCTGTTTAATGCCATCGCCAGATTTTTTTCAAGTTTACCGAGACCACCACCGCCATGCGCGATGATGACAAGGGGTGGCTTGCCCTCTACCTTCGGCCCAAACAGTTTCGAATGCATGGACAAGTCGACAGACCGATGACAGGGATCGAATTCCGCTAGTGGTCCGCGAACGCCATGAAATTTTTCACGTAACGTCACGAGCTCGGCAACACCTTGAGGCGCGGGATTGCAATCGCCGGCAGAATCGGCTGCGTACACGTTACCGAGACCCGTTGTAAGGAGCGCGCATGCAATACCAAGCAATACAACTAAAGTAGAACCCAGCGCACATAAATTACGAACCAATCTATACACACTCGATCGCAATCTGCTCACGGAAATTCTGCTCAAGCACATAAAGCCACCAGCTTGCTGACATCCCCAACTTGGTCGAGCGACCAAACCATTTCAATCACTTTGCGCGCTTGCTCTGCGCCCAGTGCTTTGGTGGCATTGCCCATAAATTTATTTTCTAAATCTTTATCTGACATAGGATTTGCAACCGTGCCTGTCGCATGATCAATCGTAGCTTCGAATACTTTGCCTGATTTGGTCGTGACTTTCGCAGTGGCCTGATCAAGTCGCAACTCGCTTGATCCCTTAATTTGCACGAGTTTGCGCATGGCTTGCACGCCGCCATCCTGCGCCCGTTCGTTGGAAAACTGCAGCACGCCACCCGCCTGATCGATGTAAGCAACCGCGGCTGCATGATTAGCGCTGAATTTAGACATGAGCCCCGAGCCTGGTGTATCCACGCCCGTAATGCGGATCACATCCGGGTGTACGGTCATCTCCAGAGACGCAACATCGCCGACTGGAATCTTTCCAGTCGCTGCGGCCTTGATCGCTGCATCAATCAACGGATGCAGGACCACCCCACAGGCATAGGGTTTGTAGCCATTGCCAGTGATGAGCCACGATTTACCGAGATCTTGTGTGAGTGCAGACAGGTTTTGAGTACTGCTATAAATCCTCAC
>CAIPID010000377.1 GCA_903865015.1 uncultured beta proteobacterium
CAAAGTGAAACTCTCCAGAATGAAATTATCAAAAAGTTGAACCTTCAAGAGCGCTACAACGCTAAGACATTAGTTGATACACGCAATGCAATGAAGGGGGCAGTCAAAATTAGTTCAGACAAAAAGTCAGGCCTGATCACTATCGAGGCTGACGACAAAGATCCTGAGTTCGCAGCCAAGTTAGCCAATATACATGTAGAAGAGCTTCGCAACCTCATGGGACGTTTGGCCGTAACAGATGCTCAACAACGACGTGTATTCTTTGAACAAGCAATTGCCAAAAACCAAACAGAACTGGCTGAGGCTGAGGCCAGCTTCCGAACTGCCAAAGAAAAGTCTGGTATGCAAGTTACAGCGGTTATCGCAGAAACGGCAGTCAGGGCCGGCGCCGAAATGCGTGGGCAAATTGCCGCCAAAGAGGTGCAGCTGGCTGCTATGAGTAATTTTGCAACGCCACAAAACCCAGATGTTCAACGCTTGGCTGGTGAGGTGTCAGCGTTGCGTTCGCAGTTGAAAAAATTGGAACAAGGCTCTGGTGAGGATGAAAAGTCTTCGCCTATGCAGCAATTGGCGGTTAAGTCTTACCGCGACATCAAAGCGCGTGAAGCGATGGCGAGCGTGCTAGTCGCTCAGTACGAGTCTGCGCGTGTGGACGAGTCCAAAGAGGGGCCGCTAATTCAGCAGTTTGATGTTGCAGTAGCGCCAGAACGCAAATCAAAGCCGAAACGCGCCATCATTGTGTTGGCTTCAGCCTTTGCTGGTTTATTCTTGGGTGTGCTGGTTGCTTTTGTCCGGCGAGCAATTTACAAGGTGACCGAGTCTGAAGAAGGGGCAGCTCAAATGGCGCGTCTCAAGCGTGCTTGGAATTTTAAGCGATAGAGATGCAAAAGCATTAAGCGATATTACAGAATATTTTTCATCAAAATGAAATTTATGCCTGTAATCGCCTTAAACTTGTTCAAGCTCGAACAAGCTTGAACACTATCTTATGCTGTACCTCGCATACCAATGCGATACGGTACTGCGGTAGCGCGCCCAAACATTAGCTGAAGCCGATATAGGTAGCGCTTCTGAAAAGTCAATGCCAAGTCGCCAATCTCAACTACAAGAAGACACGTACTTTAGGGTGATGCGGTTGCTTGAAATCAAGCCAGACCTCACTCAGCGTGAGCTTGCCAAAGAGTTAGGCGTCAGTATAGGTGGATTAAATTATTGCCTTAAAGCCCTTGTGCAAAAAGGCTGGGTCAAAATGTGCAACTTCAAAAATAGCAAAAACAAGTTTGGCTATGCTTACTTGTTAACCTCTGATGGAGTATTGGAAAAAACTGTGTTAGCCAGCCGATTTCTTCATCGCAAGATGAGTGAATACGAGGCCTTGAAGCGCGAGATTAAAGTCTTGAGGCAGGAGACTAAAGCTGTCTCTAATAGACCGGGTATGGCAATGCGGGTTCAAATTGAGCCTGATATTGAAGTTTAGCAAAACTTCGTCGTAGTTTAATGAGGATCGAGCATGGATAAAAACTTTTTAAAGCCGAAATTCCCTAGCCCTGAAAGTGTTGGATATAGAGAGTGGGGGAGTGAGGATTTGTTGGTTTTGGTGTCGGGTAAATATACGCTTAAAAGAATATTTCTAAAAGCAGGTTTTAAAGGTGGATTGCAATTTCATAGGCAAAAAAATGAATGTGGAGTAATAATTTCCGGGAAAATGATTGTTAAATTCGATAATGGTTTAGGTGAACTTGCAGAGAAAATTGTTAATGAAGGAGATGTGTTTCATTTTGAGCCGGGAGTCGTACACCAGACGGAGGCAATCATTGATACAATTTATATTGAGGCATCCACGCCACACTTTAACGATAGAGTTCATGTGGAGCATCTTTATGGTATCGATGACGAGGCCGGAGGTCTTCCAACAACAACAGAAAATCAAATTGAAATTAAATAAGGAAAATGATGTTTAAGCACGGTGATGAACCTTTTGTGATTGCGGAAGTAGGTCAAAATCACAATGGCAGCCTTGAGTCTGCAAGGGAGTATATTCGAATATTCGCCAATGCGGGTGCTGATGCGGTTAAATTTCAAACGCGAAATAATAAATATTTATTTTCAAAAGATGCATACGAGGCGAAGTATGAGAGCGATAACGCTTTTGCTGAAACTTATGGGGCTCATCGAGAGATGCTTGAGCTTAAGCCGGAATGGCTCCCAATTTTGAAGGAGGATTGTATTAAATATGGCGTAAATTTTATGTCAACTCCATTTGATGAGTTAAGTCTAGATTTATTAAAGTCAGTAGAGGTGGATATTATTAAAATTGCCTCCTTTGATTTAATGAAGGAAACCATTGAGAGAACATCGTTAAAAGGATTAGGC
>CAIPID010000378.1 GCA_903865015.1 uncultured beta proteobacterium
CTCGAAGCCGGTACATGCGTGCATCAGCCACCCGGTATCCGTCACCGCGAAATTGCGCATTCCGAAGACCTCGAAATTCTTGAAATCGTATTGCCAGGAAACTTTGAAACCGTTGCCATGCCCGATTGATGCGGCGAAACCATCTGATTTTGTCAGAAGGCGTCTGGTCAGGGCGATAGCCCTGGCGCCTGCCATCCACAGCATCACCGCGCTGGGCCAAACAGAACCTGTGCCAACAGCTGCGCAAATCTCGAGCGCCTCAATTACCTTAGCTTATAGCGATCAAGTCATAGTCGATCGCTTGACGGGTCGTAAGATTGGCGTGCGTATACGTTTGCCCGCTCAGCAAAAACCAACAGGACTGATTCTTTACAGCCCGGGTCTGGGCAGCGGACTTTCTAATGGCGCGGCTTGGTGCGCGTCGTGGCAAGTGGCTGGCTACGTTGTGGTTAATCTCGCTCACCCTGTGACCGATGAGGCGATCTGGAATACAGAACGCGCGAGCTTTCAAGAAAATTTAAAAAGAGCATTGGCGCCTGAGCAATACACGGATCGTGTAAAAGATTGCTCGGCGGTATTAACGCATTGCCTGAATGACTCTGTCATAAAGCCGTACATCGATCCGAACCGTATTGGCATTGCAGGCCACTCATACGGGGCTTTGACTGTCCAGGCGATAACAGGCCAGCTTCTAGGTGGTCAGAATCTTCGGGATGCGCGTATCCGTGCGGCGATTGCTTTTTCACCTGGTGCTGCGTCAGCAGAGCGTGCGCACCAGATGTCAAAGGTAAATATCCCGTTTTTTTCAGTAACGGGAGATCACGATCAGTATGTGACTTTTAAGGATGGCAAGAGCAGCATGCGTCTGGGGATGGCGCTTGAAAAACGCCTGATGATCTACGAGCAGCTGCCGGTTGGACATAAACAATTGTTGATTATGGCAAATGCTGACCATATGACCTTCGCGGGCGAGCCGGTTGATACCGATCGTTATAGTCGGGATGTGAAAACTCATCCCGGCGAGGAGCTTAGTCAGTGGTCGCGTATGAGTGAGATTAGTAAGGTTTTTTGGCAATATTATTTATCTGCTTCAATCAATCTGAATGATGCAGATCAAACAATGTTTAAAACTCAACTGACTCATTATCAAGGGGCCGGCGATGTGCTGAAGTTCGGTTAGTTGTAAATGAGTTGGCAATACCCCCTTATCTTTGCTACAAGTTAGATAATCTTTTATTTACACAACACATTCGAGACGGCACCCATGAAAATTATTGTTATCCCAGGCGATGGTATTGGTCCGGAAACCATGTCGGTTGCGACCGATGCGCTGGAGATCGTATCCAAGAAATTCAATCTTGGACTGGATCTGCAGCATGATATCGCCGGCCACGATAGTTTGAAAAAATATGGCACAACGATTCACCAGGGTCTGCTCGAGTCAGTCAAAAGCGCCGATGGCCTGATCCTGGGGCCGATGGCGACTTACGATTTCAAAGATGAATCGAAGGGTGAGATTAATCCATCGAAATTTTTTAGAAAGAGTCTGGATTTATTTGCCAATATCCGTCCGGCTAAAACATTTCCCGGTAGTGGCACGCAATACAAACCCCTCGATTTGGTGGTTGTACGCGAAAACACAGAAGGTTTTTACGCTGATCGTAACGTCGAATCAGGTGGCAGCGAAATGCTCATCACGCCTGATGTCGTTGTGTCGTTGCGCCGCATTACACGGCCATGTTGCGAACGGATCGCGCGTGCCGCGTTTGAATTGGCCATGACGCGTAAAAAACATGTGACGATTGTCCATAAAGCGAATGTGCTCAGGATTGGGGACGGGATGTTCATCGATGCCTGCCACGAGGTTGCCCGAGAGTTTCCTGAGGTTGTGGTCGATGATGTCATTGTCGACGCCATGATGGCCCATGTGGTGCGTGCACCTGAGCGCTACGATGTGATTGTTACAACCAATATGTTTGGCGATATTCTCTCGGACTTGACCGCAGAGCTGGCAGGCAGCCTTGGTCTGGCCGCATCGATTAATGCGGGGACGGATTACGGTATGGCACAGGCCGCGCATGGCTCCGCCCCAGATATTGCCGGGCAGAATATCGCCAATCCATTTTCCCAGGTTATTTCAGCCAGCATGCTGCTCGCCTGGTATGGGCAACGCAAGAATAAGCCCGCCTTCATCGAAGCAAGCAAAGCATTGAATGACGCCGTAGCGCAAGCGATTGCGTCAGGTGAGGCGACACGTGATGTAGGTGGAAGACTTGGGACAAAAGAAACGGGTCAGGCGTTCTCTGCCCGTTTGCTTAAAAACTAACCTGTATCGAGTCTACGCATTGAATATATTGTGAACCAAATGGATGAACGCGCAGGGATGCGTCGCAGGCTGTTGACGCTCGGCGCCTCAGCAGCGCTCGGCGCACCTTTACTGATGAGCTTGGTGCAAGCTCAATCTGTTGATCTGCGTCGCAAGCCCATCACGCTGGTTGTGCCTTTTGTGCCGGGCGGTGGTACGGACAGCATTGCCCGAGAGTTAGCCAGACATTTATCGACAGAACTAGGTGTGTCCGTGATTGTCGATAACAAAGGAGGCGCTGGAGGTGCAATTGCTGCGGTGGGCGTAGCAAAGGCTGTTCCTGATGGCGCAACCCTGTTGTTTACAACTTCAACCTTTATTACCCACGCTGCATCAGATCCTGCGCCAACCTACGATCCGTTAAGTGATTTTGCACCGATCGCCATGCTTGGACGAGGCCCCTTGTTAGTGGTGTCTTCAAAGGCTTCGGGTATTGAGTCAGTCTCTCAGCTCATCAACGCGGCGCGTGCGAATCCGGGTGGCTTGACGTATTGCTCCGCAGGACCTGGCAGTATCAATCATCTCGCTGCGGAGTTATTCACGCAGATGGCTGGCATCTCGATGACCCATGTTCCTTATAAAGGCAGTGGGCCGGCGACCATGGATTTGCTGGCAGGACGTACACAAATATTTTTTGCGACCGTGCCAACCATACGCAGTCATGTCCGCGAGAATAAAGTGAATGTGCTGGCGGTGACGGCGCTGGCGCGCTCTGCTATGTATCCAGATGTCCCTACCGTGGTGGAGTCCGGAATAGCTGGCTATGACGTTTCAACCTGGTGGGGAATTACTGCGCCTTCAGGTGTCCCCGCAGAGACTGTCGCGGCGCTCAATGTTGCGATCAACGCAGTCAGCCCTGCGTTGAAAGATCGTTTACTCAATGAGGGAGCGACGCCGGTGTCGGATAGTCCTGCGGCATTTGCCAAGACGCTGCAGACAGAGTTAAAGGCTTGGAAGCAGGTGATGCATCAGCACTAAGCTTGAGGCACTTGGTTCAACGTACTGAGCGCAAAGCGGGCGATAGCTTGCTGGATGTCGA
>CAIPID010000379.1 GCA_903865015.1 uncultured beta proteobacterium
CTCATTATGCAAACTAAAAAATACATACAACGATTTTATCGTGCGCTCGTCATCGGATGCATGGTTTATGCCGTTACTTTGATTGCCGATACTGCTGCCGCAGCTGAGCCGACGCACACTTTCACTATTGCTCAACGTTAAGCAATCAAGCCATCCAGCGCTGTTTGCATTCAGGATGGCTTGGTTTAATCAGCAGCTGTTTAAGCTGTTTTTTGCCAGGGGGCTTGCGAGCCATCCTGCGCGGCCTGGTAATAGCCTGCAAAGGGCTCCAGGATATGCGGCGCGAGTTCAGATATGCCTGGGTCGGGCAAATGAAAATGCGTAAAGCCTACGCGTTTCAACATGAATACCAACTCCTGATTGATATCTCCTAATGCATGTAATGCGCCGGTATAACCTGCCTCTCTGAGACGAGCCGCAATGGAATAAGAGCGGCCGTCGGCAAACTTATCGAACTTGATACCAATCACATCAGCAGCTGTTGCAGCATCTTTGATTTGCTGGATTTTTTCAGTCATGGATTGACCGCTATCGGAGGCGATTAGTTTTGCGGGCTCAATGATTTGAGTTGGACGCAATACGTCGACAACACGTTTTCCTGATAAATCAAAAATTAAAACTGTATCGCTTGCTAACAAATCTGTCGGAGTGGGTGCGTTCATTTTTTGTTCCTTTTTTCGGTCAGCCGAATGCGAGATCACAGGGCCGAGGCGAGGTCGTTGCATTTGCTGTGGCAACGACGGCCGTATCCAGCGAGAGGGCTAGGGGTGCTTCAATCTGCACGAGTGCGAGAGCCTGCCCGATGAGTAAGCTGACGGGGCCGCTGTAGGTTGCGAGCCCATCGCGCGCGACAGCCGCGAGCGTAGATTTCAGCCTAACCCCTTTGCGACTGGCGGACTCAACAATGCATATGGGCGTGTCTTCTGGCTTTCCGGACTCGATCAAGGTACGGCAGATTTGCGCGGCTTGCGCACCAGCCATATACAGGACAATCGTCTGAGCGGCCAGGGCGGATGCCAGCCACTCTTTGTTATCCGCTGGTTCACGACGCCCCACGCGAGGGGTTGCAAAGACGACACTTCTGGATACGCCGCGCAGCGTCAGACTGACTTGCAGATCGGCCGCCGCCGCACAAGCGGCCGTCACTCCAGGAATCATTTCAATTTCAATATTGTTCGCACGACATATTTCAATTTCTTCCGTGACTCGACCAAATATGCTTGGATCGCCACCTTTTAAACGTACAACGTTTAATCCTTGTCTGGCATAGCCAATCAGTGCGCGACAGATGAATGTTTGCTCAACCGATGCCTGGCCATTTCTTTTGCCGACTTCCACCCATTTGGCATGGGGTGCAGCCTCTTTCATGCCTTCGACATCCATCAGCGCATCGTGCATGACAACATCGGCCTGACTCAAGATACGCCAGGCTTTGCGTGTCATCAGCTCAGGGTCACCCGGACCGGCTCCAACCAGCCATACTTTCATGCTGATGCTCCGAGTTCAGCATCGCTCTCTTCTGTATCCACGCGAGAGACGGATTTACGGATGGTATCTGCGGCGGTTGCGAACACCTCTTTACCCAACCGGCTGACTGCCTCGCGGAATGTTTCACCCGCGTGACGGTGTTCGAGGTATGTATCGATAACTTCTTCGACCGCGTCGGCGATTTCATCTTCTGCGAATGCCCGACCAATAATCGTACCCAGTGCAGCGGGTGCACCGTGACCTGAATGTCCGCCGAGCAGTAATTGATAAAAAGCTGCGCCGTCTTTATCAACGCCTAGAATACCGATGTGTCCGACGTGATGGTGACCGCAGCTGTTCATGCATCCGGAGATCCGCAAGTCGAGTGGACCTATGTTTTCTTGTGCATCCAGTGAGGTGTAACGACTGGCGATATCTTCGGCGACAGGAATGGATCGTGCATTAGCCAGTGCGCAAAAATCACCGCCTGGGCACGCGACCATCGCCCCGATCAACCCACCTACCGCATGGTGCAGATGAATGGCTTTTAATGCCTGATAGAGGGCAGGTAAGTCGCTTTCAATGACCGCAGGTAGTATGAAATCCTGGGTATGGCTAACGCGAATGTAGCCCTGACTAAATTTGTCGGCAATGGCTGCGATCTGATCCATCTCATCGCTTGTGGCATCGCCTGGAGCACGCTTGGTGTCTTTTAAAGGAATCAACACGGCAGCGTAGCCAGCCTGGCGATGGGCCAGTCGGTTGCGCTTGAGCCAGTGATTAAATTGATCACGCGCATCGCCATCAAACTGCGCGTGCAAATTCGGCAGAGTTTGACCGCGCGTCCAGTCAGGTTCGATAAATGCTTCTTTGACGCGATTGAGCTCGGTCTGGGTGAGTTTGTGAACGCCATGGCGCAGTCGCGACCATTCGTCTTCGACCATCGCGCTGAATGCTTCGATACCAACGGCCCGGACAAGAATTTTGATTCTGGCCTTGGTCAGGTTGTCTCGACGCCCCAGTTCGTTATAGACACGCATGACCGCATGCGTGTAGGTTAATAGATCTTGCCAGCCCAGACGCTCTTTGAGCACCGGCCCGAGTATAGGGGTGCGGCCGAGTCCTCCGCCCACTCTGACGCGAAATACGGCTTCAGGATGTGCCTCGACAACTTCAAATGCTAAGTCATGGACTTGAACCAGCGCCCGATCTTCCGGAGTGCCTGTTAGTGCGACTTTAAATTTTCTGGGTAGGAAACATAGTTCAGGATGAAAGGTACTCCATTGGCGTAACAGCTCGGCATAGGGCCTGGGATCCAGAATCTCTTCAGGAGCAATGCCAGCGAGTGCATCGCTGGTGATGTTTCTCAGGCAATTGCCACTGGATTGAATGCCATGCAGACCAACTTCCGCCAGGTCAGCCAATGCTTTTGGGGTGTCATCCAGAGAAATCCAGTTCAATTGCATGTTCTGGCGAGTGGTGAGGTGGCCATATCCCCGGTCATATTTTCTTGCGACTTCGCCTAAACCTCGTAATTGCTGGCTATTGAGCATCCCGTAAGCAACAGCAATACGCAGCATCGGCGCGTGGCGCTGGATATACAAGCCATTTTGCAGGCGCAAAGGCTTCAGGTTGTCGTCGCTGAGCAATCCTTGCTGATTGCGCTGGATTTGACCGGCTAACTGGGACGCACGCTCTTTGAGACGTGCTGTGTCGAAGGTGTTTGGTTGATACATGACAGACCTGGCGGGATTCTTGAACACTCAAGACTAGGTCCTTGGTACACGCCGGTCAAAGATTCATTTTTTCTTTACTTATAACGTTTTTGTTGTAGGCGTGATTTTCTTATAAGTAAAGTTTTGATTCTTCCTGCTCTCGCTTTGAAAGGCCTATCCAGACTGATTAAAACGGGAGGTTTACTTGTTCATGGACCAACCTGACTGGTTCAGTACTGAGGGGTGACAGGCTTGCCGCTCGCACGCCAATGAGTCGGATTCGTTGTAAGAGTGGTACGCGTTTAAGACATTCCCCTGCTGCTTTGCGGATATCTGTTCCGTCAATAATGTCAGACGGCAGGGTGACGTCACGGGTGACGACCTGAAAATCTGCGAATTTCAGTTTGATCCCTATGGTTCGGCTTGCATAACCTTTACGTCTTAAATCAGCCGACAGGCGCGTGCACAAGTCTGTAAATATCTCGCTCAGGATGGCCCTGTCGTGTTTCACATGTAAGTCGCGTTCAAACGTCGTTTCCCGACTGATTGATTTTGGCTCCGAGGAGGTGACAACAGGCCGGTCATCAATTCCGTGAGAGACTTGATTGAGCCATGTACCTGTGCTGCGACCAAAATGACGTACAAGCATCTCAATGGGGGCCGCGGCCAGATCGGCGATCGTATAGATATTGAGCGTTGCAAGTTTTTCATTGGCTTTCGGCCCGATACCGTTAATTTTTTTTGC
>CAIPID010000380.1 GCA_903865015.1 uncultured beta proteobacterium
CATTTTTTATTAAAGCTTTGACCTGCTCAGTCGTCGCCGCACCGAGATAAGTACCCAGACGCAGGGATTTCTCTTCGATCTCTGCGCGAGAGAGTGTGTTGCCAGGATCACCCTTTGGTTCGTCAACACGGCCGGATAACTGTCGTCCATCTGTGGTGGTGACCGTGACTTTACCGATCCAGCGCTGTGGGTAAGCTGTATCGACTTCTTCATCCAGCGCCATGGTGACACGATCACGGAAAGTGGCGACTTCAGCGTTTTTGAGCGCAGCATCAAAGCCTGCCAAGTCAGCAGAGTTACGAATCGCGATCAAAGCCAGCACGGTACCCATCGAAAATTTCGATTGATGCACGGTTTGTGGATCGACGACAGGTCCGAGCACATCGATCGCACCTTGATGGACGTGTGTAACAACTGAGGCAATATCCGAAGCTTTAAGACCGTGTTCACGCATCACATGCTGCAGCGCATCGGCGGCAGGGTGCGTATGACGACATGACGCATGGTATTTAAATGATGTTTCGGCCAACGCCCAGCGTGAGCCCAGTCGGTCGACCAGCTTGGCTGGATCAGCGTCTGTCGACATGCCTGCAGCCATTCCCTGCAGACCTTCAAGAATCCTGCGTGCACCCGTAAATCCATCCTGCGCGAGATACGCGGCGGTCAGTCCAGCTGCCGCTGCGTGCGCGGTATGCAGTTGTTTAGAGTCCGCGGCATCGCGCAAAAACTCCCAGAGTCCAGCAGCTTGCGTGCCCCCGGAGCCAATCGCATTGAGCATTTGCTCGGGATTCAGTTTCAGCAGACGACCTACCGCGACAGCAGCGGCGACCGTCCCTGCAGTCCCCGTCGTATGAAATATTTTGTAATGAGAACGACCTAAAAATTCACCAATCCGGATGCCCGCCTCGTAACCGGCAACAGAGGCTGTGATGAGTTCTTCTCCAGAGGCGCCAATCGCTTGGGCCACGGCAATCGCGGGTGGGAAAATCACAGCAGCTGGATGAAAAACCGAACCGTTATGCACGTCATCCTGCTCAACTACGTGCGCAGACGCCGCATTGACCATTGCGGCAAACATAGGCGAAGTCAGGCGACGATTAACGTAGTCCTCGGATTTGCCTGTCGCAGGCCCCATCAGCTCGGCGAACTTTGCAACGGATTTGACTGCGCGGGCAGTTGAACCTGCCAGAATCGAAGCCATCGTATCGAGAAGTAAATCTTCACAACGACTAATGACCGACTCAGGAATATCCGAGTATTTGAGCTCTGAGGCAAACTTTGCCAAATCAGCACTTGGATGCAAAACAGTGGGTGCGCGCGTATTGAGGGCTGCAGTCATGTCAGTTACCTTTAGAAAGAACGTGGCAGGCCGAGTACGTGTTCGGCGACGTAGGACAGGATCAGGTTGGTGGAGATTGGTGCAACTTGATACAGACGGGTTTCACGGAATTTGCGTTCGACGTCATATTCACAGGCGAAGCCAAAACCACCATGGAATTGCAGGCAAGCGTTGGCGGCTTCCCATGAGGCATCGGCAGCGAGTAATTTAGCCATGTTGGCCTGTGTACCGCAAGGCTGTTTGGCATCAAACAAACGGCAAGCCTCGTAACGCATCAGACTGGCGGCTTCTACGTTGACATACGCACGTGCAATCGGGAACTGTACACCCTGGTTCTGACCGATCGGGCGACCAAAAACAATCCGGTCTTTTACGTAGGCCGACACGCGATCGATAAACCAGTAACCATCACCGATACACTCTGCTGCGATCAGTGCGCGCTCTGCGTTCAGTCCATCCAGGATGTATTTGAAACCTTTGCCTTCTTCGCCAATCAGATTCTCTGCGGGAATTTCGAGATTATCAAAAAACAATTCATTGGTTTCATGATTCACCATATTCAGGATCGGGCGCACCGTCATGCCGTGACCGATCGCCTCTTTAAGGTCAACGATGAAAATCGACATGCCTTCTGATTTTTTGGTGACTTGATCCAGTGGCGTAGTGCGCGCCAGCAAAATCATCAGGTCTGAGTGTTGAATACGCGAAATCCAGACTTTTTGACCATTAATGACGTATTTGTCGCCCTTTTTGACAGCTGTTGTTTTGATTTTGGTTGTATCTGTACCCGTCGTTGGCTCTGTCACTCCCATGGATTGGAGACGCAACTCACCCGCAGCGATCTTAGGCAGATAAAGATTTTTTTGCACTTCAGAACCATGGCGTAGCAGGGTGCCCATGTTGTACATCTGACCATGGCAGGCGCCCGAATTACCGCCACAGCGGTTAATTTCTTCCATAATGACGGAGGCTTCCGTTAAACCAAGTCCGGATCCACCATATTCCTGGGGGATCAAAGCGGCCATCCAGCCTGCTTGTGTCAGCGCATTAACAAACTCTTCGGGATAACCGCGTACTTCGTCGACTTTGCGGAAATACTCGTCAGGGAATTGCTTGCACAGGTCGCGGATAGCGTCACGGATGTCTTGATAGTTGTCTGAATGCGAATTCATGATTGTCTTATGATGGCGGGTGAATGTCAGACGTTAATGTGCCCCACAGCACTTAAAATGACTATTGACGTTTAATTAACCCCTGCTTTTCTAATGCTTAAGATCATCCGCACACTATGGCAAATCACTTCGACCTGACCGATTTACAACTTATCGTGAATATTGGTGATGCCAGCAGCCTCACACGCGGAGCTGAAAAATCGCATTTATCGCTCCCTGCGGCAAGTAATCGTGTCAAAAACCTCGAGGACCACTTTGGTACGCGGCTATTTCACCGAAACAGCCAAGGCGTGACGCTGACCCCCTCTGGCGAGGCATTCTTGAGGCATGCACGGCTGGTCCTGAGACAGATTGACCACTTGCGCGGCGATATCCATGAATATGCCCGTGGTATTAAAGGACAGGTACGCATGGTGGCCAATACAACTGCGATGACTGAATTCATGCCCGCAGTACTGAGCCGTTATCTGGCATCCCACCCGGACGTTACCGTCGAATTACGTGAGCGGTTGAGCTACCTTGTGATCAAGGCGGTTTCGGACGGCTCTGCCGATATCGGTATCGTCGCGGGTCGTCCCGCTGCCTCTGAGCTTGAGTATTTGCCGTATCGTGAAGATCGGCTGGTTCTCGTCACACCTAGCGAGCACCCGTTGTCTGATTTAAAAGAGGTCGCTTTCGCCAATACGCTCAGCTATGAGTATGTTGGCTTGTCAGAGTGGAGCGCCATACATGCCTTTCTCATTCAGGCTGCGGATAAGCTTGGCCATCCTTTCCGTTTCCGCGTTGAGGTGGGTAGTTTTGAAGCCGTTTGCCGCATGATCGAGGCGAATGTTGGTATTGGCGTCGTACCCGAACGTGCTGCTCAACGCTACGCACAGCGCCTCAACATCAAACTCGTGAGACTTTCAGATGAATGGGCAGAGAGAAAATTACATATCTGTGTGCGACAACTCGAGCAGCTGCCGGGTTTTGCACGTGAACTCGTCAGCATGCTGATCGCCGATGCAGAACTTTCATGATTTCTCATATTTTCAAGTAATTTTTGTGAAAAATATCCCGTGCAACATTTAAAAAAAATCGTACTCGCTTCAGGTAATGCAGGAAAATTGCGAGAGTTCAATGCGTTATTTAGCGCGTTGAATATTGAATTAATTTCACAACGTTCACTGGATATTCCTGATGCACCTGAGCCTCATCCAACCTTTGTTGAAAATGCATTGGCCAAAGCGCGCCATGCGAGTTTGCTTTCGGGTTTACCTGCAATCGCGGATGATTCAGGTATTTGCGTAACAGCACTCGATGGTGAGCCAGGCATCCACTCTGCCCGTTATGCACAAGCCGCCGATGGCACGCGCTCAGACACTGCGAATAACCAAAAACTGATCAGTGCCTTACAAGGTGTAGACGATCGCAGTGCCTGCTATGTTGCCGTGCTGGTGCTCGTGACCAGGCCGGATGACCCTCAACCCGTCATCGCAGAGTGCATGTGGCCAGGCGAACTGATCGATGCCCCACGAGGTGAGCATGGATTTGGCTACGATCCTTTTTTTTATTTACCCGATCAGGGTTGTACTGCAGCAGAACTGTCTCCTGAATTAAAAAATAAAATCAGTCATAGGGGGCAAGCCATGGAGTTAATGATTCGCCAGTTACAGGCGCGCGGTTTGACCCCGCCCTTAGAGGTCTAGTTGCACCAGCATGACAAAATTTATTCCTATCATTCCTGAAAGTTTTACGCCTCGTCAACAACACACCCAGAATGGGCACACTTCGGCTGTTAGCGGTGGCGTCATTCAGGAGGCGCATGGCAAGCTGACGGCTTTACCTCCGCTTTCTTTATATATTCATGTGCCGTGGTGTGTGCGCAAATGTCCTTATTGCGATTTCAATTCACACCAGACCCCCGCCATATTGCCCGAAGAGCTTTACCTTGATGCCTTGCAGGCAGACCTCGAGCAAGCATTACCCAGTATCTGGGGAAGACAGGTTTTTACCGTGTTTATTGGAGGCGGCACGCCGAGTCTCTTATCTGATCGCGGCATTGATCGCATGCTCGCCATGCTCAGGTCCCATCTTTCGTTATGGCCGGATGCTGAAATCACGCTCGAGGCCAATCCTGGTACCGCTGAGGCAGGGCGGTTTATGGCCTACGCAGCCAGTGGTGTCAATCGTATTTCACTAGGCGTTCAATCTTTTGATGATGTTGCCTTGCGGGCATTGGGCCGGATTCATGATGCAGATCAGGCGAGGGCCGCGATAGAGATGGCTCAACGGGCTGTCAAACGGGTCAACCTAGACCTGATGTTTGCTCTTCCCGGTCAGACGCTACTCCAATCCGTGCACGACGCGCGGACTGCCTTGTCTTTTGGTACGGAACACCTGTCGATGTATCACCTGACGCTTGAGCCCAATACGGTGTTTGCAAAGTATCCGCCGACCCTACCAGATGAGGATCTAGCCGCCGAAATGGAGGACAGTATTGATTCTTTGGCTGCAAGTGCCGGGCTCCTGCGCTACGAAGTCTCTGCCTTTGCTCGACCCGGCGCCGTGTCCCGGCATAACTCCAATTACTGGGAGTTTGGTGATTACCTTGGTATTGGTCCTGGAGCGCACGGCAAAATTTCTTACCATGACCGCATCGAGAGGGCGTCGCGCACCAGAAACCCGGATCTATGGATGGCTGCCGCGTTAAAGCGTGATGGCTCGCATATTGCTGAAAATAGACTGTTGACATCGCAGGATTTACCTTTTGAATTCATGCTCAATGCATTGCGATTGAAAAACGGTGTGCCCAGTACGCTGTACACTGAGCGTACTGGGCAAGCCCTGGTCACGATCTCAAAAGCGCTGCAATCTGCGACGAGTAAAGGTCTGCTCACAACAGATCCGCTCAGGTTTCAAGCTACAGCGCACGGATGGCGTTTTCTGAATGAATTACAAACGCTTTTCCTCTGAAATCACTGGCTTGGTGCAAAAAAAAGTAAAAATGCATTATTCTGGTGCGTTTTTAGTCCCGATTATGGGCATTCTCCTTAGGTAGGATGTCTGGCACGAATGTTGCTTGATAGTCTGCATAGTTAATTGCAGCTGACTGCGACATAAATTTTTTAACCATTATTCACTCAATTACATTACCGGAGTCAATATGAGCACCCCTCAAGATGTTCTGAAAAAGATTGCAGAGAACGAAGTCAAATTCGTCGACTTCCGTTTTACGGACACGATGGGTAAAGAGCAGCACGTTTCCGTGCCGGTCAGCCAGATCAACGAAGACAAATTAAAAGAAGGTCAGGCATTCGACGGTTCGTCGATCGCTGGCTGGAAAGGCATTGAGGCATCAGACATGATTCTGATTCCTGAAATGAGCACCGCGCACATGGATCCATTCCGTGAAGAATCAACACTGATTCTGACATGCGATGTGGTCGAGCCTTCAGACATGAAAGGCTATGACCGCGATCCACGCTCGCTGGCAAAGCGCGCCGAGGCTTATCTGAAGTCAAGCGGCTTGGGCGATACAGCTTACTTTGGTCCTGAGCCAGAGTTCTTTGTATTTGACGGCGTGACCTGGGGCGACGATATGTCCGGCTGCCACGTCAAGATCAAGTCCGAAGAAGCATCATGGTCGACTGGCGTTGAGATGGAAGGGGGCAACCTGGCTCACCGTCCACGCGTGAAAGGCGGCTATTTCCCCGTACCTCCTGTTGATTCAATGCAGGACATGCGTTCGGAAATGTGTATCTTGCTCGAAGAAGCAGGCATTCCTGTTGAAGTGCACCA
>CAIPID010000381.1 GCA_903865015.1 uncultured beta proteobacterium
ATGGGCGCTGGCTGGTGCCCGCCCGGGGTGTTGGGTCTTGGCGTAGGTGGCACACCCGAACAAGCCATGTTGATGGCAAAGCGCGCCTTGTTTACGCCAATTGATATTCAATCATTACGTAATAAATCTGTTAGCGATCCAGTGGAGACCTTAAGGCTTGAGATCTTCGATCGCGTCAATGCCCTGGGTATTGGAGCCCAGGGTTTGGGAGGTGATCACACGATTTTAGATGTCAAGATCGAACACGCGCCATCTCATGCGGCCTTACTGCCAGTTGCCTTGATGCCAAATTGTGCGGCGACGCGTTATGTGAATTTTTCTCTTGATGGAACTGGTCCTGCTGTATTTGAAAAGCCAGATCCCGAAATCTGGTTTGATATTCCTGACGCATTACCCTTTACGCAAGGACGACGCGTTGATCTGGATACCTTGAAAAAAAGCGATCTCGAAACATGGAAAGCAGGCGAACTGATTTTGTTATCAGGCCATCTGCTGACGGCACGCGATGCCGCGCATAAGCGTATGGTCGATATGCTTGGGCGCGGTGAAGACTTGCCCGTTAGTTTGCATAATCGAGCCATATACTATGTGGGCCCGGTTGATCCAATTGAGGGCGAGGCGGTTGGTCCCGCAGGACCGACGACTTCGACGCGTATGGATAAGTTCATGCCTGTATTGCTTGAGCAAACAGGATTGTTGCTCACTGTAGGGAAAGCTGAGCGCGGTCCTGTCGCGATTGAGGCGATTAAAAAAAATAAAAGCGCTTATCTTGTCGCCGTGGGTGGCGCGGCCTATCTTGTTTCGAAAGCTGTGCAGTCTGCGCGCGTATTGGCTTTTGAGGATTTAGGTATGGAAGCAATTTATGAATTTGTAGTGAAAGATATGCCTGTCACCGTAGCCGTGGATCCCCGAGGTCAGTCGATACACTGGATAAGCCAGGTGCGGGTAGAAGCAAATTAAATGCATCGAAATTAAATGCAACGAAATTAAATGAATGTAATTGAGTCATTGCTACTCAATAAATTGTGCGCTGAATCAAAGGTTTCCTATGAAATTAAATTCTCAATTATTACGCTTGCTTTCTGTCGTCTCAATCACCTCTGGATTGCTGATTGGTTGTGCGGGTAGCTCCTCCGATACGACTAAATCTGCAGATGCAAAGACGACTGCACCATTGCCAGCCCAGTACGCTAACGCGCCAGGTATTGATTTGCAATTAACGACCTGGGACTATCCTTATCCTGTCAAAAAGTTTTCGACAAAATTTCAAAAGCAATCAGTCGATATTGCATATATGGATGTTGCGGCAGTCGGTAAAAGTCGTGGTGTTGTACTGATGTTTCACGGCAAGAATTTTTCCAGTGATTACTGGGCGCCAGTCATCGCGGGACTTTCGCAGGCAGGTTATCGCGTCATTGCGCCAGATCAAATTGGTTTTGGAAAATCATCCAAGCCCGATGTCAAATATGGTTTTGATGAGTTAGCCAGCACAACCAAGCAATTGCTTAACAAACTGGGGGTCAGTCAAGCCGCTGTTGTCGCGAATTCGATGGGCGGTATGGTCGCGGTGCGTTTTGCGCGTCTATATCCGCAAACGGTCACTAAACTCGTTCTGGAAAATCCCCTCGGACTGGAGGACTACAGCAAAGACATACCACCCCAGACAAACGAGACGCTCTTAAAGCTTGAAATGGCTCAGACCGAGCAAAGCTATCGGCAGTTTTTGAAAAGTTACTTTCCAACCTGGAAGCCTGAGTATGAAAAGTTTGTCGAGTTATACGCACGCGTTAAAAATGGACCTGATTACGCGCGCTACTCTCTTGCGTCTGTATTGACTTATCAGATGATTGCCGCACAGCCTACCGTTCAGGATCTGCCCAAGTTATCGATGCCAACACTGCTTGTGATTGGTCAGAAAGACCGCACGGTCTTTGGCCGCAGGTTTGCACCCCCTGAGGCTGTTCGTGCGCTCGGTAATTTTCCAGAATTAGGTAAAAAAGCTGCTCAAACCATTCCTCGTGCAAGTTTGGTTGAAATTGAGCAGGTCGGTCATGTGCCGCATGTTGAAGTTCCCGAGACATTTAATCGCGCGGTCATTGAGTTTCTAGCCGCCCCCACGCCTTGATGGTGCGCCTCACTATCGTTTGTTCTAATTGAGTCGG